>JAJWOJ010000363.1 GCA_021635425.1 Clostridiales bacterium
CGCCGACGGCGATCGCCGTGGGCTGCTGTTCGCTGTACGCGTAATATGCCGCAAAATCTTCTCCGATTTCTCCGCTTACGAGTTTACATTTTCCGACATAAGGCTCTTTTAAACCTAAATTTTTTACGACGGTAATCGTTCCTTCATTGCCGACCAACCCGCCCACGTCGAGCTTTCCGTTCGGTTTTAACGGCAAATCCGCATGAGGATTGACGATCGACCCTCTTACGTTTAAATTTCCGTCCGCACAGACGACGATTTTCCCGCCGACGCCGTTTCCGTCTATCGTCACGGACAATTTTTCGTTTTCATCCTTCAGCGACGTAGCCATGAACGAAGCAACGGTCAAAGCCCTTCCGAGCCCCGCGGCGCAAAGGGGCGTAAGCCCGTGTAATTCTATCGCCTTATTCACGACGTCCGTCGTATCTAAAACGGACAGAGATATCTGCCCGTCATATATCAGCGTTTTGTAAATTTTACCCATAAGTTACTTTTTCTTTGCAACGAAGCACAATCTTCTGCTCGTTCCGGTAAGTTTTTCCCCGAGTTCACCGCATTCCTCCAATATGTCGAAAGATGCTTTTTTAAGCTCGCTTTCAATAAATTCAAGCGTATGCGCATATTGAACGTGTACTTCGTCTTTTCTTATATACTTAGCCCCGTCCTTAATGAAAAACGTCAGACTCATCGTCAATTTGTTTCCGTCAAGTTCGTTAAACCACAAATACGTCAAATCGTCGAGATCCTCGGCAAAGACGTTGTCCGCAATTATATTTTTTATTTTATATTCCGAAGAAACGTCGAAGATAAGCACTCCGCCTTGTTTCAGATTGGCGGAAATCGCGCGGAGAGCCGACGTAAACTTTTTCTCGTCGAGATAATTGAATCCGTCGTTGATGACGGTTACGAGATCGAGTTTTTCGAAGCTCCTGAATTTTGCAAGATCCTGATGTACGAATCCGATATTCAGGCGTTCTTTCATTGCGAGGTTTTCGGCTTCCGTAAGCATTTCGTCCGATATATCGCAACCGTAGACGTTATACCCCGCCCTTTTGAGTCTTCTCGTAAAATATCCGCTTCCGCACGCCAGATCGGCGCACTTTATCCCCGTCGAATATTTATTCGCCAGAAAAACGAGATAATCGCCCCGATTTTCATAATCGTCTTCTTCGGACAGTTTTTCATAAAACGCGGCAAGGACGGAATAAGCTTTCCCCGAGGATTTACCCTGGATATTCATCATTTTTTGTCTTTTTTGCCGTCAGACGAAGCGTCCTTATCGGATTTTTCGTCTTCTGCGGACTTGTCGTCTTCTTTCATAAGATCGTCGATCGTATCGGGCTTATCATCGTCATGCTCATGCTCTTCGGCATATTTGTCGCTGTCACGACGCATGGCTTCCTTCGTTTCCTCGAGCTTCTCCAGATCCTTTCTGCCGAAAGACGTCGGAAGTTCGTAAAGCTCGACATCATAATCGGTAACGGGTTTAATTTTCGAAGTAAGCTTCGTCTTCTCTATGATAAGCTCTTCACCGTCGTTTTCGGTTGCGTTCTGTTTATAGATTCCTCTGTTCTTCTTTGCTCCGGGAACTTTATCGTTGATGAATTTATCGAACACCCAGTTGGAATAGTTTGTCCATATAAGCATAAATATCGAAATACCCCAAACCATAATGAGGACGATACCGAGCGACATCAGAAGAGGACTTCTGAGGAATAAAAGCGCGAAAGGCAAAACGGCAAGAAGCGCGAAAAACACGTTCGTGGGAACAAGCGCGATCGAAAGAATGAACGCGTTTCTTATGAGCTTACCGAACGAAAGTTTATACGTAACCCCTAAAGTAATCATATAAAGGGTCATGATCGTTACAAGAGCCATAATAAGGTACGTTACGACCTGCGCGGTAACAAGAAGCCATCTTATCCCCGAAGCGGTATCGATAAGCATCTGCGCCATATTCACCGAAATGACGGAAAACGCCATTATAACCGTATAGAACAGAAGCGTGAAAAAAACCACGAAATAATTCTGTTTAACGCCTTTCCAGAAATCGCTTCCGACCATTACGCCTTCGGTCCATACCATGTTTCTCATAACGTAAAAGCCGCCCGATAATCCCACAGCGCCTACAGCCGCGGCAATAAGCGCGTATTTGAAAAATTCTATACTCGAATAAAGCGAAAGCGACGCCGTAAGACCGAAAACCGCAGGATAATTCGGGTATCCTATACCCATATTCTGCGAAAACGGATACTGCGAAACAAGATATGCCTTGTACATGTATATATACACAATCAAAGCAATGAGCGGAAGGCAGAACAACAACGTAAGTAAATTTATTTTGAAATGTTTACCCGTGTTTGTTTTGAAAACGTCCCAGCCGAGTTGCCATCTGTTTGTAGGAAGCGTTGAAGCCGCATACGTTTCGGAACGCTCGGGACCTTCGATAAGCCGTGTAATGAAGCCTTTTTTAGCCATTTTAACCTCTTTACGGATTGTACGGCAAATGCGCCTGGCGATAAGCCGTAATTCCGCTTTTAACATTTTTTGTGATTACTCTATATAT
>JAJWOJ010000017.1 GCA_021635425.1 Clostridiales bacterium
TGGATTATTATGCTTATGCGGGGCTTGCCGCTCTCGGCGGAACCGCAGAAATTTCCGACGTCGACGTTTTCTGTTCCGAAAGCGCGCAACTTGCCGACGATTTCGACAATCCGTATAACGGAATGATGATTGCAAACGAAAACGTTACCGTGAGCGGCGGCAACGCGACGCTTAAGGGCAACCAAAAACCCGTGTCTTACCTCGCTCCCTTCCGCGCGACCGATTTTTCGGTTAAAGCAGAACTTAAATCTTCGCCCGAAAACGGATATCAGGGCGTGACGGTATGGCAGAGCGAAAACAATTTCGTAACGCTCGCGAGAAGAAATAAAAACGGTAAAAAGACGATATCGTTGTTGCATTGCGTAAACGGCACGGCAAGCGAATTCGCCTTTTCGGACGACATCGACGGAACGATCGTTCTTCAACTTGAAAAGGTCGGTATGTATTATACCGGCAGATATTCGACAGACGGAATCAACTTCGTTACCGTAGGCGAAAATCTTTACTCCAATTATTCGGAAATATATGCCGGCATAGTGAATTGCGACGTTAAAGACGCAACGTTCGGTTATTTCTGCTTCGGAGATTCGATTAAAGACGGCGACAGCAAATCCGACCATCAGCATTACGGATATATAGATTATTACAGCGATTTGCTTTCGTATGTAAAAGGCACGATAACCCAGTCCGTTTCGGGCGGTATATGGGAATACTGCGCAGGCGGTATCGAGCAGACTCTCGTTTCCGCGATGGAAGGCGTCATGACGCTCGGCGGCGAAAAATTTAAGGGATTTAAAACCGAGTTCACGTTGCAGATAAAAGAAAAAGGCGGAGAAAACGCCGACGTGGAATTCCGTTTCGGTCAACGCGACGGCGCTGCTTTCGGCAGAGTGAAACTTTCCGCAAACGGCGAAGTAAGCCTTATGTACGGCGATGAACTTCTTTCTTCTTACCGCATAGAGAATTTCTCGTTTGAGAAACAATATCGCTTTGTGGTTATAGCCAACGAAGAGAAAAAGATTTCCGTGTTTATGAATGAACAACCGGTTCTTGTCATGGAAAAGGTGATTCCGGAATATGCGGGCGGTACACAGACGATAGTCTGCCATAAATGCGCGTTCGCGGTGACAAGTTATAACGCGTTCCATTATTACGTGGACTGGCTGCATATGGCAGGATATTCGGTAGTGCCGGACAGCAAGTACGTGATTATCACCGCGTCAAACAATAACGGCGGACTTGCTTCGTTGTTGTCGACGGGGGTGTCCGACGTCGTAATCGCCGCCAACGTCCAGATGAAGAAAAATCTTAACACCAAAACAGCGGTTTTCGGTTACGTTATCGACGGACTTGCGGGCGCAACGCCCGACAAAGAGGGTATACTTGTTTCGGCAGACAGCGCAGGTAAAATAACGATCGCCGAAAAGGGCAAAACGTTGGCTTTTGTCAAAGCCGATTACGATTATCAAAGTTTCTTCTTTATTGTAGTCGTTCAGAACGGAAAAGTCCGCGTATATGTCGATAAATACGTCGACGGCGCCGAAAAAGGAATGAAAAATTATTCCGAAAAACCCGTGCTTGAATATGATTTCGGCAGGTCTGTCGGCGGCAGTTTGCAGATTTACGCTTCCTATGCAAAAGTTACGCTTGCAAGGCTTGGTTTGTACGGTCTGAAAGCCGGCGAGGATTATACGAAGAATACGCTTTACGCCGAGCGCGCGATAGAAAGCCCCGTGGTAAAAACGCCGGCGAAAACCGACGCGTTTGAAAATGCGGGCAAACACGAATTATCGTGGGACTTCTCGGATAAAAAGCAGATGGAAGACTTCACGGTTTATGAAGGCGCGTGGTACGTCGACCCCGAAAACAGACGTCTTGTCGGTCTCGGCACGGGCGATTGGACGACTGGTTTGACGATCAACGCGGGTATATTCGACAATTACGAACTGACCTACAAGATTTATAGTCACGGTTCGGGCAGTTGGGCGGGTTCCTTGCTCAATAAAAACGCGTGGAAGGACAACCACGACGACGGCGGATATCTGTTCTACACGAACGGCGGCGGCAATATGGTCTACTTTGCGCAAGGCGGCGGAGTGTCCGGCGCGCAACTCGACGAAGACGGCTATATGACCGTGAAAATAAGAGTTTACGGCGCCGACGACAATAAACGGATAACCGTCGACCTCGGCGGAGGAAAGAAGGCGACTTACGTTATAGGCAAAGACACCGCCACCGACATGCGAAGCGGTTTCGTTTCGTTCGTAGCGGGCAACTGCGTCGCGTATTTCCGCGATATTTCGATTCGCGAACTTAACGTCGACGGCGGATATGCGGAATAATGAAAAAAATTAAAACCGTTGCGGCGGCGATAATCGCCGCCGCGATAGCGGCGCTCGGCGCGGCGTCGATAATAGTCGGCGTTGTAACCAAAAAAAACGAACAGTCGGAATTTCCTGCGGGCGGAATATATTTTGCGCGGACGGACAGCAGTATCTGTCTTACCGGGCGAACGCAGAATCCGCTCGTAACTCTCACCGTTTTCGAGGTAAAAAAGGACAATTACAAGTCTTTTTTATCGTATGAAGATATTTCTCTGATAGGCGAAAACGGTAAAGAGTATTCCAAAAAGGACGTTTCGATAGTTTATACTTACACCGACTCGTACTTTTCTAAACTTTCCGTGTCGCTCGTTCTCGATATAAACGACTTCGACGACGATAGCCCCGCATATATATCGCGAGCAAAACTTTCCTCGAAGAGCGGCGATAAGTATTGCGATCTGGGCAGTATCTGTATTCTTGTTTGCGATAAATCGAAAAATCAGGATATCGCTTTCGGCGGGTACACTCAAAGCAGCGAACAATTCTCCTCGTATACGGTGCTTGTTTCCAACAACGGGGAAAAGTCGGTGTATCTTAAAAAGCTGATAATGAATTTCCGTTATACCGAAAGTTCGTTTACGGTTTACGATACGGCAGGCAATCCGGCGCAACTCGACGGGTACGAAATCGAAGCGGGTAAGTCGGCTTATATAAGAGTAACGCTTGAACCCGACGAAACGCTTGAAAAATATCCGTACTGTTTTGTTCGGCCCGCTCTCGAATACGCCGACGAGAACGGAGAAACTTTTTATGCGGGAGTGAATTCGACCGCGTACTATAACGCGATTACGGACAGGGAAGACGTAAAGAGTTATCTTAAAATTCTCGGAGGCGGCATATGAAAACCGATAAATCCATAATTTCGGGGTTTTTCTGTGCCTCGCTGACTTTTCTGAGTTTTCTGCTGTACGTTTTGCAGGCAAGGTTCGGTATGCCGTACCTTTTCCTGTCGCTTAAAACAGCGATTTTTGCGGCGGCGTGTCTGTTGTTTCCGTTATTCGTTTCAAAAGGCGAGTATAAGCGGAAACTTGCAAACGAAGCGTTTAACGGCAAAACGGGAACGACGAATATCATTTGCGGCGTTTTGTCCGGAATAACGTTCTGTTTCTTCGCGGCGTTCTGTTATAGCGGTATTGTTTCGCTTTACGAGGGTTTTACAGGAAAGATAATCATTTTTACGTCGTCCGTAAAACCGACTGCCGGCGAGATAATCGCAACGATTTCGCTTAAAGGCGTTTTGTTGCCGGCGTTATCGGCGATGTTTTATTACGGCGCGCTCGGCGGATACTTCGCCGATAAAAAACACGGAGTTCTGATAGTCGCGGTATACGCTTCGCTTTGCGAGTTTTCTCCCGAAAGCGCGGTGATCGCGCTGATATTGAACGTTCTCGCTTCGGCAAGCATGAAAAAATGCGGCGACAAGACGATCGCGCCGTTGATAATCACGCTCGTTTATTCGCTCGTAAATATAGTTTTTCCGCTGATAACGACTTTACCGTTCTCTTACACGCTCGTAACTTCGCCCGAAACGGCTAAGTATTACGGATTTGTATCTGCGGGCATAGGGTTGTTGTTTCTTGCCGCGACGGTTTCGATACAACTGTTTTTTAAAGGGGATAACGGAGAAAAACCTCTTTTGAAGATAACTTCGGACGACCGGTTTTCGTTCTTCGGAACGGCTGCGTTGTATGCGATTTTAACAATAGTTATTTATTGCGGAATTATTTAATCCGCGCTTAAAAAAATTATAACGGCATATAGCCGTATAATAAAAAATTCGGAGGTAAAAAGATGAAAACAAAAACACAAAAAACGTTTTTGGGCGTGTTGGCAATGCTTATCGCATTGTGTCTTACATTTGCGTTTTCAACGCTGACGGCGCGCGCCGAAAACATGACGATCGACCCGACGGCCGAAAAGACGTACACAGAGGACGCGTATTCCGTCGTGGCGGACGTCGCTACGAATAAGCGTATAGACGTTCCCGTTAAATGGAATGAAATTCAGGACAAAACCAACGTGACCGCTACGACTACCGTGAAAGGCGTTGATTTTATGCCTTATACGAGCGACTATACCAACGACCCCTATATCATAATAAGAGAATCCGAAGATAAGTCTTTCCAGGTCTGGGCGAGAGTTATTCGTAACGGTATGTTGCAGGTGTTCTCGGGTAAAATAGGCGTAACCGAAAACGTTGTTCTCAACGTGAACGCATGGGCGCAACATACAACCATTCTCGGTTCCTGGAGACTGAAAATCGTAACCACGGCTACGTCTGCAGAGTTTTTCGTTGGCGAAACGTCTTACGGTACGGTAAATTACGATGAGACTCCGCTTGCTTTCGGTATCGATTTCTGCGCCGGATTCTATGGTTACATGACCGATCTCAGCCTTAAAATCGAGGATAAAGAATACGTCGACATAAACGACGAAACGGAAATAGAAGGTTTCGCCGTGTCGGATTTATTCATTCCCGCAAGCAGCGCTTCCGTAACGTTGCCCACGATTATCGGAAAAGGCAAGTACGTTAAAAACGTAAAAACCGGCAAATACGAAAAAACGTCCGACCTTGAAGTCGAAATGAAATTTACCGCAGTCGATACGGGCGAAACCATAGGCGATGCGTGGTGGAACGTTCCCATAATAGGGTTTTATGCCACCGAAGGCGGCGCGAGCGTAGGCGTCAGAAACGGATCGAACGGAATTACCCAGATATTCAGGGGCAGTTCGGAAGGTTCGCCGGTATATTCGTCGGCATACCACGGATATTATGACGTCAACGAAGACGGAAGCAAAAAGTATAATTTCCCTTACGCGTACGGGGTTAAGGTCAACATTAAAAACGGCATTGCAAACGTAGCCCTGGCAGGCACCGTGTATCATTCCGACGTGGAATTGGGCGCGGGCAAGGCGGAATTCATGTTCGGAAACAACGGAGCGACCGCTTTTTGCGGAATATCCGTTAAAGTAAAAAACGCAGGGGATTACGATTTCAACGACATTGTCGACGCGCAGTATTTAGGCTTTATCGACGCCGAGCCGACAGAGGGGAAACTCGGGTATTTCAACGTTGAAAACGGCAGTTATTCCGCTCCCGACGGCGTCGGCGGATACGATAACCAGGTCGCGCTTTCTTCGGCGTTCGGCGGAGAGAATTTGTCTGCCACCAAATTGAATCTCGTGATGTCCTATACGGTAACGATGGATTCTGCTCCCGCTAACGCGTGGGAAGTTCCCGGCGTTACTTTCTGGCAAGGCGCGGACGGTGCGACTTATAACCTGCTTGCGCATTACAATGCCGATACTTACGTTTTCAAAATTACCGGAAACGGCACTCAGGAAACCCCTGTCAAGCAATTCGGAGCGTGTGCGCTCAGCGCGGCGCATAACGGAACCTATTCCGTAACGATCAAAATCGAAAACGGCGCGGCGAAGTTCGCCATAAAAGGTCATCAGGATATCTCCGGCGAATTCGAATTGCCCGAAGGCAAACCCGTTATGAATCTGTTCACAAGGGGTACGGCGACAACTTTCTCCGACGTTAAATTTTACACGACCGACATCGATCTTGCCGAAGAAACAGGAACGAAGGTTTACAGCGAGTCCATGGTTGTCACTGAGGCTCCCACTGCGCAGAAATTCGGTGACGAACTCGTCGGCGGCAAACTCAAAATAACTTTATCCGATACAACCGAAAAAGAAATCGCGTTGACCGATGCCGGAGTTACCGTTACTTATAATCCCGAACTTTTAGGCGAACAAGATGTAATTATCAAATACGAGGATGCGACCGCGGTATTTAAAGCGACGGTAAAAGTTAATCTTGTCGATTATGCTACTCGAATAGTTCTGGATACTCAGAAGGAAGAATTCGAGTATGGCGAAGACCTCGGCGGTTACACCGTTACGGCTATAATGGCGAGCGGCGCGGAAACCGACGTTACGGCGGACGTTGCCGTCAGCGGTTACGATAAAAATAAGAGCGGCGTTCAGGAAGTCACGTTCACTTACGGCGCCCTTACCGTGAAAGGCGAATTCACCGTTAAAGCAAAGCCGGAACCCGATCCGTCCGAATCCGATTCCGGAACAGAGTCCGTTGAAAGCGGTTCGACCGGCAGCGAAGAGGCTTCGACAAGCGGAAACGCGACAGAGAATTCCGCGACCGCGGGCGGCTGCTTCGGCGGTATCGGTTCTGTCGGAATGACCGCGTTGGTTGTTATCGGCGGCGCGATTATGTTCGTTCGCAAGAAAAAGGAAAACTGATCTTAAACGATTTACATTTTCGCCGAAAAAAATAAAATAAAACTGACAATCGTTCGCGGTGAATAAACTTTGCCGCGAGTGATTGTCAGTGCTTGTATAGCGGGATGTTTCGTTAAAGAAAAATCCCGCTGTACAAGCGATAAAAGAAAAAGTTTTTAAAACATCGCGCGAGGTTAAACGATGGCGGAATTATTTTACTGCGCGTGCGGAGATTATCTCGGTACGCTCACTCCGAAAAGCGGAGACGAAGTTACCGTAAAGGTAAGGATTAAAGGCGAAGCCGAAGTTTTTATAGAGTATACGGAAGAACTTTTCAATCTTTCCGAAAATCGCTATAAAAGAGAAAAAACTTATTTTTTGTGTAAAAACGGAAGTTACGAATACCGTTTTTCAAAGATTAAATTAGCGAAAAACAACGTTCGCTTTCATTTCGTATGGATTGAAAACGGCGTTGAATATATATATGACGCGGGCGGCAAGGAATTAAAAACCGATAAAACGAAAGATTTTATCCTTACGCCCGATTTCAGTGTTCCGAAGTGGTCGAAAGGCGCGCTATGGTATCAGATTATGCCCGACAGTTTCTTTAACGGCGACGTTTTAAACGACAAGGGAAATTCCGGTCTCACGCAGGAAAACGCCTGGGGAAACGGGCATTTCGGCGGCGAAGATTATTTCGGCGGCGATCTGGACGGAATTATAAGAAAATTGGATTATATAGCCTCTTTCGGCGTAAACGCGATAAGTATCAACCCCGTCTGGGCGGCGACGCACAACGCCGGTTACGGCGCGGACGATCTGACCGACGTGGATTCCTGTTTCGGCGGCGACGCCGGGCTTAAACGGCTCGTTTCGGCTGCTCACGAAAGAGGAGTAAAGGTCTGTCTGGACGGCGTTTTCGATTATATCGTGCCGAAAGCCAAATGGTATAACGCCGACGGGTTATATCCTTTCGCCGGCGGCGTAAAAGAAGGCGACGCTTATTACGATATTTTTCTGCGCGACGAATGCGGAAGAACGATCCCCAGTTTCTGGGGACAACCGCTCGTGGATTTTTCATCGGATAAAGCGCGCGCGATTATTTATGAAAACGACGACAGTATAGTAAAAACTTATCTGAAACCGCCGTATAATATCGACGCGTGGCGAATGGACGTAGGCAATATTTACGAGGGAAGCGATCCGGAACATTTCGGCAATTCCGTCGACGTTATGCGCGATATGCGTAAAAACATTAAAGAAGTCAATCCCGACGCGCTCCTTATAACCGAGAACGACTTGCCGAAAATGCGCGCTTTTGCGGTGAACGACAGTAAGTGGAATTACGAACTCGGCGTGCCGGTAAGAGATTGGGCGGCAGGGAAAAAGACGGAAACAGAGTTTGCGAAACTCATAGACGAAAACACGAAATCTTTGTCCGTCGAAAACGTCAACGCATGTTTTAATCATATAACGACGCACGACACGGCGAGAATTACCGACACGGCGGGCGGAGATATAAACGCCGTAAAAGCCGCCACGATTTTCGATATGACGTTCCCCGGCGCGCCGAGCATATATTTCGGCGACGAAAACGGCGAAAAGGGTAAACCTTATCCGTCCATGGGGCTTGCCGCTCCGACCTCGTTCGGTTCGATGAGTTGGTACGACGGCGACAGAAACGCCGAAATATTTGCAATATACAGGACTTTGGGCAAAGAAAGAGCGGAAAATCGCGATTTTTATTCCGACGCGGGTTACGAGATTCTTCTCTCCGACGACGAAGCGAAAGTACTGGTTTTCGTAAGGTTTAAAAACGACGAAATCAGAATAATCGCGACAAACCGTTCGGCGGAAGTCAAAAGCGTTGTCGTCGATATTTCCGCCTACGACGATTGCGGGGAATATACCGATATTTTAAGCGGTTCGGCGGCAAAAACCGACAACGGAAAAATCACGCTTACCGTTTTCCCCGGCGGCGCGCTTTTTGCAAAGGGCGGCAAGGCGACGGAAATCGACGGATATTCGACAAGCGGCGTCGTAAAGACGGGAACGGGCGAATATGAAGTTTCCGGAGAAATATCGTTTGAAACGTTCGGTTCGTTCTCCGTATCGTATGCGGGTAATTTCGGCGAAAAAACAGAAATATCTTTCGATAAGTTTTCGGTTGCCATAACTGACGGCGGCGTATACGTCGGAGAAAAAATCGTCTGCGGCGGAGGAATCGGGAAAGTTGCGTTGATTCGCGATAAGTTTCTGACTTTAAAAGTCGACGATAAAGAAATTTTAATTTGCCGCGACGTGTTGCCCGCGAAATCAACGGTAAGATTTAAGGCGGAGAACGCTGCGGTTAAAATAATCAAAGAATTGCGCGGCGCTTGCGCTTATGCCGATTTTTCCGATTACGGCGGTAATTTCTTTACGGAAGCAAAGGGCGAAATCGTCGACGGTAAGTTGAAACTCAACGGAGATCGGGCGTTTACGTCGGTCAGATGCGACGATTTCACTTTCACCGCGGGTTTATGCGGTAACGGAGGTATCGTCGTCGGCGACGGCAAGCAGGAATTGTCGTTCAGATACGAAAACGGAAATTTAACGGTGGATTTGCTCGGCGTAACGGTCGGGCGCGCCGCCGTGAGCGAAGCTCCCGTATATCTGAAAGTCGAAAAATGCGGAACCCGTTACAGATTTATCGCCATAGGCGAAACGCAGAGCGTAACGGCGGCGGAAAACGTGAGATTTAACATATCCGAGATTTACGTCGGTATTTTTTCGGACGAAGAATGTCTGTTTACAAAGGCGTATTTCGGAGATAACGGAAAAACCTTGAGAAACTATTCGGAAGCCGTTTTCGACCTCTCGACAAAAGAATATGCCGATAGTTTGCAGAAGCCGGTTTTAAGAGCCGTTAAAGGCGAAATCTCGCCCTGTTATGCCGGATATGAAGCCGCAGGCGGCGAAAGCGAAATGGCTATAGACGGCAAATATAAGAATTTCACGTTGCTGTTTTCGATCGAAACGAACAACGCGACCGCAGAAGTGAATTGCGGACGGTTGAAATTAACCGTAGCGGACAAAGAAACATCTTTCGGTTTTAATGATAATAAAATCCGCATAAGGAGAAAATCCGTTAAAAGCGATTTTATCATAGTGAAAAACGACGACAGAGCATATTTATACGAAAACGGGTTGTTCGTCGGCGAAAACGAAGCCGAAAACGAGATTTTCGGCGTATTTTTCAAAGGCGACGGTAACTATAAACTGACAAATATCGGGATAAATCGCACCGACGTTTCGTACATCACGGGCAGAGGGAAGATTTTCCCGATGAAAGAAGGGTTTGACATCTCGTCCGAATGGGCGGAAACGGCTTACGCGTATTACGGTAAGGCAGTACAGAATTTCGCTTTTTCGGCAAACATAAAATTCAATCGTTCGGCATCCGTAAGCGAAGGTTATTTCTCGGTATGTTTCGGGTTGAAGGCGGGGGATTATCCTGAAAATCGCGGGGCGGCGATTCGGTTTTATAAAGAAACGAAAAAGGCCGAATTGACCGTTAACGGCGAAAAAATAGCCGAATCCGATATTCCCGCATTCGATAACGAGAGTTTTTACGCGGTTATAGCGAACGTTAACGGAATTATAAGGCTTTACGTCGCGCCGAACGAATACGAAAAAAATTGCAAACTTCTTTTTGAGGCGGCTACGGATATGAAGGAAGGCGGTTGCATCACGTTTTTCAACAGACAAACGCGCGCGTTGATATGCAACGCGAAACTTAAGAGTATAGACGGCTTTTCCGATGCGGACGATTATATTTTAAACGTCGTAATCGCGCCGTCGAAACACAGGTACATGATATGATTTACTATTTGCTTCTTTTTATCGGCGCGGTAATGATCGTTTTGTCGGTCGATATCGATAAATACTACCAGAAGAGCGTGGAAGGGCTCAACAATATCGAATGCGCGATAAGAAAAACCATTCCCGGTTCGCTTGTCTGCGCGCTGTTGTTTTACGCCATGAACGGTTTTAAATTGAACGTAAGCGCGATTTCGGTGGGATTAGGCGCGGCTCTCGCGGCTTTGAATTTATTAAGCACGTTAGCGTGTTTTAAAGCGTACGAGGTCGGCAACGTTTCTCTTTTTACGATGTTCCGTATGCAGGGCGGAATGTTGCTTCCGTTTATATACGGTATCGTTTTCGCGGATAACAAACCCACTCCGTTTCAGATCGCGGGGATAGTGATAATGGTTTTCGCGCTTATACTGCCTTATCTTTCTGCGAAAAAAGACGAAAATAAGGAAAAAAATTCTTCGCTTTATCGTATCTTGTGCGTCTTTATTTTTATTGTTAACGGAGCGGTCAGCATTGTTTCTTATATTCAGTCGAACAGCCCGCAGGCTGTTGACGGCAACAGTTTTCTGACGATTTATCAGTTGGAATCGGTATTGTTGTTTGCAATAGTTTACGCCGTGTGGTGCGCGGTGAAAAAAGACAATCTGATCAAAAACCCGCCCGTAAGGACGAAGTCGCAGACGTTGCGTTTGTGGTTGTGTATAATAATCGTGGCGGTTATCGGTTCGGTTTCGTATCTGTTGCAACTGATCGGCGCGGCTAATCTGCCTGCGGTGGCAGTATATCCCATGGTTACGGGCGGTACGGTTTTCCTCACAGCCGTGAGCGGACTTGTTTTTTTCAAAGAGAAATTGACGGTGAAAGGATATATCGGCATAATCCTTACGTTTATCGCGACGATTTTATTCGTTTTTTAAGGAGATCGCATGTTTACGGAATTTAAAGAAAAGTATATAAGCAAAGGTCTTTTTTCGTTTTATTACGGAGTTGATTTTATAAAAAATCCCGCTCCGGACAGTGTTGAAAGACGCGAAAGAAAAGACCGTATAAGTTACGAAAAGTCGTATTTATTCGGCAATAAATTGCAAATCGTGGAAACGACGGACGTTTTAAAAGATTTCCCCGTTATAGAAACGCGCTTGAAAATCAAAAATCAATCGGAAGAAAATACGGAAAAAATAAAGAATTTAAAAACTCTCGACATAGTTCTGGAAACCGAAAAAGACGTGCCGTCGGGTTTTCCGTGCGATAACGATTACGCGAAAGTAATCCGGTACAGAGGCTACGCGAGGGAGGAAGAGGAGTGTTGCCCGCATAACGATTATCTGAGCGATGAAAAAATCCATAGTTACGCTCCGATTCAGGCGCGTTCGTGCGACGGCGTTATGGCGTATTTCGACGTGGTGAGAAAAGACGCGGGCGCGGTTTTATCCGTCGGCTGGACGGGACAATGGCAAGCCGATTTTCTCAGAACGTCGGCGGGCGTTTCCGTTCGCGTCGGAATGCAGACGTGCGATTTTTATCTTAAAAGCGGAGAAGAATATTCATATGTGTCTGCAAGTTTGCTGTTTTACGAAAACGGCTATTTAAACGGACATAACGTATTCAGAAAGTATATGAAATCCGTATCGTCGGCAGGCAAAAATAAACGTATAGAGCAATTGCCCGTTTTCACCGGAACATGGGGAGGTTTCTCCGAAGATAAGCACCTGAGACTTATCGATATTTTCAAACAGGCGGGTTCCGAGTGTTACTGGATGGATTCGGGATGGTTTGGACATCTTACGAAAGAACAAGCCGAAAAAAGCGTGGCATGGTATGAACACGTGGGAAACTGGAACATAAACAAAACCGTTCACCCGTCGGAATTTGCGACTATAAAGAAAAAGTGTAAAGAGCGGGGAATGGGTTTATTGTTGTGGTTCGAATTCGAAAGAGCGATGAAGAACTCCGACGAATACAAAAAACACCCGGATTGGTTTATCGATAAAAAGGGTGAGGACAACGGTCAGGTCCTTCTGAACATGGGCTTAAAAGAAGCCCGCGATTATTTCTTCGCGCTGTTGGCAGACCTGATAGAAAAAACGGGTATAAATTGGTATCGTCAGGATTTCAACGTCGACGCTTTGCCGTATATGCGAAACGACGAGGCGGGGCGCGACGGTATCACCGAACTCGCGTATATCAACGGATTGTATGAATTTCTCGATAAAATTCTGACCGTTTATCCGTATATGATGATAGATAATTGCGCCGGCGGCGGAAACAGAATGGATATAGAGATGCAGCGCCGCGCCGTGACCTTGTGGCGCAGTGATTACAACTGTTATACCGATTACGTCAAAGAGGGAATTCAGGCGGCGAGCATGGGTTCGGCATTGCTTTTCCCTTACCACGGAACGGGAGTAAGAGCGAGCAGTCGCGATCTTTACGATATCCGCGCGGGTTACGCCGCCGCCGCGGATATAAACACCACCGACGAGGATTTCGTTAAAGCGTGGGAAAAGTACGGAGATTACGACGCGGACGACGCTGCGGTGGAATTCGCGCGGAGCCTGACGCCTTTGCTTAAAAGAGTTATTGAAGAGTATAAAACCGTAAGGCATTTGTACAGCGAGAATTTCGCGCCGCACTCCGCGTTCAACGCCGATTCGTTCAGTTGGTGTTGTTACGAATTTTATAACGACGAAAAAACCGAGAGCGTTATTCATGTTTTCAGAAGAAGCAACAGCGAACAATCTTCCGCCGATTACGTCGTCTGCGGCGTAAACGAGGATTGCGATTATATCGTCAGGGATATGGACGGAGAGAGCGTAATTATCAGCGGTAAATCTTTAAAAACGAAAGGACTTCATATCGAAATAAATAACAAGTCCGAAAGTAAATTGTTTTATATAGTGAAAAAATAAAATGTTGAATGCATACGAGATAAATTTATACGATTATTTTAAATCAGATAAACCGGATGCCGCCGACGGCGTTTTACAATGTTACGCGCCGGAGGTGACGGGCGAAGTGAACGCCGACAGAGAAATGCCCGCTATGCTTATATTGCCCGGCGGCGGTTATACCGCCACTTGCGACAGGGAAGCCGAGGCAGTCGCGCTCAGATATCTGGCGAAAGGATTTGCATGTTTTGCGCTAAGATACTCATGCAGTCCGCTGAGATATCCCGTCGCTCTCACTGAGGCTTGCCTTGCCGTAGAGTATATTCGCGAAAATGCGGAAAACTTGCGGATAGATAAAGAAAAAATTTCCGCGGTAGGATTTTCCGCCGGCGGCCATCTCTGTTGCATGCTGGGTAGCGTAGGAGGGAATAAAGATATAAAATTGCCTTTCGATATCGCAGAGCTGCAAGTTAAAGCAACAGTATTGTGCTATCCTGTTATACTGTATGATAAAGTATACGCCCATTTCGGCTCGTTCGAAAATTTATGCAGCGACGACGAGAACCTGAAAAAACGCCTTTCCTGCGAAAAACTTATAACGAGCAAAAGCGCGCCGATGTTCGTATTCGGTACTGCTGACGACGAAGCCGTAAGCCCTGTAAACGCTCTGAAAATAGCCGAAGCGGCGGCAAAAAACGGCGTTCCGTTTTCTGTACATATCTACGGTAAAGGTCATCACGGCGTTTCGACGGCAGACAATCTTGTTTACCGCTCCGACGATAAAAATTATTTTACGCCTTCTGCCGCAGAATGGATAGACCTCTCTGTTGAGTGGCTTAAAGAACTCGGTCTGACAACAGAAGATTAAAACGCGCGATAGGATAATGCCTCGCCGCGAAAAAGTCGGGTTGAGGGAATAATTCTTAAAAAAAGTAAAGTGCGTTTGTGTCCGAAACGACTATATGATTTGGGGAAAATTGGGGAAACTTTTTCATTTAAAGGCTTAAAAACGTTGATTTTAAGTTAATAAAAGCATAAAAACGCTCGTTTTTATAGGATTATGTTTTTCCTCTGACTCCGTCATCCGGGAGTTCAAATCTCTCCACCCCAGCCAGAAATAAAGAAAACAGTCGCATATGTTTATGCGGCTGTTTTCTTTATGCCCTCGGAGAGGGCGGGAGTTTTCCTCCCGAATCGTTGAAAATTTTCTTTTCAACTGTCCGGGAGTGACGCGTTTTGCCAAAATTATAAAATTTTTTTGTCGAGCAAAACGCTATTCCGTCGCTCCGCTCCTTACAAATCTCTCCACCCCAGCCATTTTAGACGGTTTTTAGCAGATGTAAGGCTAAAAACCGTCTTTTTGTGTAGAAGAATGGCGGGTAAATTTGTGAGTGTTATTATATTCGAACCTGTCAAGTTCAAGCAATGATTCCCATTCGCTTTCGGAAACTTCGATAACGATATAATAATTACTTCAATATTGTTCGTCGGCTTCTTCTTTAAGCAAGCACGGATAATAAGAC
>JAJWOJ010000018.1 GCA_021635425.1 Clostridiales bacterium
TTTTAGGTTAAGACGCGGCGCGCAAGCGGCATAATACACCCGTATATGACGGTTGAGCCGATAGAAACCCCAACAGAACCCGATTTTCAGGCGTATCTTGCGCTTAATCCATCGTTCTTTCCGTGGCTTATATCGGTATATTAACCCGCGGAAACGCCTCGACTTAAACGCAAGCTACGCCTGAAAATTTGCGGTATCGTCGATAGCATAATATATTGGGCAACCTTGAAGCCGTATTTTTTAATGATTTATGGTAAAGGCAACCGATGTTGTATGCAAATACAACGAGGGCGAATTTGCCGTAAAGCATAAAAAAGACGGCTTCAAGGCGGGTTTCCGTTGGGGTTTCTATCGGCTAACAATGTATTAGCCTGAAAACACGACGCAAGACCGAGTTCAAACACAATCACTTGTGGCTAAAAAAATAAAAGGGAGAATTTCAAAATGAAAATCAGAAAAGGATTCGTTATAAGAAAAGTAGGCGATCAGCAGTATGCCGTTGCCACGGGCGACGCGCTTAAACACTTCAAAGGCATGCTCAAACTCAACGAAATGGGCGCGTTCATCTTCACGCTTTTGCAGGAAGACGTTGACACCGACAAGGTTGTCGACCGCATTTCGGAGTGTTTCGACGGCGACCGCGACGAAATCGTTGCCGACGTTAACGACTTTATAGAAAAGCTTCGTTCGATAGATATAATCGAAGAATAAGAACCTGTTCACATAAAAATCTCGGGCAAAACCGCCCGAGAAATCGGAAGCCGAAATATGATTCGGAGGCTAAATAAGCCGCTTTATAATCTCGTCCGCGCAAGCCGGAATCGTTTCGTCGTTTGCGATTTTTTCGTCGCAGTAGTTAAGGTATATCGGCTCTCTTTGCGCGAATAATCGACTTATAGGCACACTTCTTGAAATCGGTCTGTTTGCGGTTTCAAGTTTTTCAAGTTGTCTTTCGATATAAATTATAACGCCTTGCCTTTGAAAAGCAACGGCGTTTTTTTCATTCAAAAACGTTCCGCCGCCCGTCGCTATAACCGCGCAGTTTTCTTTAGCGACAAAACCTGAAACCTCGCTTTCGATTTCGCGAAATTTTGCTTCGCCGTAAGTTCCGATTATCTCTTCGGGCGATTTGCCCGTTATTTTTTTTATCTCCTCGTCGATATCGATAAATTTTTTAGAGAGTTTTTCCGCCAGAACTCTCCCCACCGAAGTTTTGCCCGCGCCGGGCATTCCGATAAGCACGATATTGCGCTTTTTAAAAAGCAGTTTATTGTATACGGAGCTTATTTTGCTCTCGATCTCCCCTGCGAAACACCCCCATATTTTTTCCGATTGCACCCCTTGAGCCGCGAGCATCATAAGTCCGCCGCCGCAATTTATCCCGCGGGTTTTCGCCGCGAGAACGAGATTGGTCCTTAAAGGATTGTAAATACAATCGAACACGCCGACAAGGCTTGGAAACTTTCCGATATCCAAAGGCGTTTCATCTTCGGAGGGGAACATCCCGACGGGGGTTGCGTTTATTATTATTTCCGTTTCCTGCTTTCTATAAATCTCCTCGTAAGTTAAAAAGTCCGCTCCGCCCTTTCTCGAAACGACGGTAACGCTCGCCGCGCCCGAATTTTTTGCGAGCGCCATTGCCGTTACGCCCGCACCGCCCGTTCCGAGGACGACCACGTGCCGCCCCGAAAGACTTATCCCGAGCGATTTAAGCGCGTAATCCATTCCGAAATAATCGGTATTGTAACCGATAAGCTTCCCGCCGTCGTTCACGACCGTGTTAACCGCGCCGAGCATAGCCGCTTTATCGTCGATTTCGTCGAGAAACCGCATCACTTCTTTTTTATAAGGAATAGTCACGTTAAGTCCGTCGAAATTCCGCTCGCGGAAAAATGCGGAAAGTTTATCCCGCGGAATTTCCTTTAACCCGTAATTTATTCCGTTAAAGCCGTGCAACTCTGCCGAATAACTATGCCCGAGCTTTTCGCCGATAAGAAAATACTTCTTCATTTATTCTTCTCCGACAACGCCTCGCCCGCGGGCGCAACCGATTTGCATGAAGCCGAAATCGATTTATCGCATTGCCGCGCTTTCCCGCTCTGATATTTTTTGCTGAGCTTAAAAATTTCGGAATATAAAAGCCCGATATATTTTTTGAATTTTTCGGGTTTGCCGCTCGTCACCCGTTCGATTATTTCTTTTTCGCGGGACGAGACTTCGACGGGCTTATTCTCCGCCGCTTTGATTTTTCCGATTTCCTCGCACAGCTCCATGCGCTCGACGAAAAGCCTTGAAAGCTCGCCGTCGATATCGTCTATTTCCGTTCTTAATTCTTCGATACTTTTCATAATAATTCGTCCATTACGGCAATTGCGGCAATCGCCTCGATTACGGGAACGGCGCGAACCGCAACGCAGCAATCGTTTCTGCCCTCAAACGTCGCGATTATGTTGGTTTTCTCCGTTAAATCGACGGTTTTCTGAGGCTTTGCGATTGTCGGCGCGGGGCGGAAAGCCGCCCTCAGAACTATATCGTCGCCGTTGGAAATTCCGCCGTTTATTCCGCCCGAAAAATTCGTGTAAAACCCGATTTTACCTTTTTCGTCGAAATAAATTCCGTCGTTCACGAGCGAAGCGTTTTCATAGGCAAACCCCGCGCCAAGCCCGAACTCAACGGCTTTCACCGCGGGAACGGCATAAACGAGATTAGAAATTTTTCCTTCCAACCCGCCGAAAAGCGCGCCGCCGAGCCCTGCCGGCACGCCTTTTAAAACGCACTCGATTTCCGCGCCCACGCTGTCCTTTTCGAGTTTCGCTTTCTCGATTTCGTCGATCATTTTCTCCGCGCCGTGAATTGCGGGAAATTCGCCCGCCTTAAACTCCTCGGTTATCGACGCGCCGTCGTAATATCCTTTACCTTTGGCTTTGCCCACGCGCGTGAGATATGCGAAAATGTTTATGCCGTAACGATTTTTAAGAATTTGTTTGCAAATTCCGCCCGCCAAGCAAAGCATAGCGGTCATTCTGCCCGAAAACTCGCCGCCGCCCGCAAAATCGAGTTCGCCGCTTTTAAGATAACGTGCGATATCGGCATGCGAGGGGCGAGGGATTCCGTAAAACTTCTGCTTATCGCTGTTTTTTACGTCCGTGTTGTATATCTCCGAGCGGATTTTACCCGTGATTTTACTTTCTTTTTCGCTGCACTCAACTCCGCCGAGAAATACAGGCTCGTCCGTCTCTCTTCTCGCCGTGGAAAAAGAAGAGGCGGACGGGCTTCTGCGTTTTAAAAATTCTTTAAGTTCGTCTTCGCCAAGCGAAAAGCCCGCAAGACCGTCTATATCGGCGCCGATTTTCTCTCCTCTCGAAGATCCGTAAATTTCGATTGACAATTTTTTCCCGTTATATGATGACATTGAAATTTCCTCCCGACGCTTTGAACCGCTCTGAAAATTCGGGGCAGGATTTATTAACCGCTTCTGCATTTTCTATAATGCTTTCGCCGTTAAGCCCCGCCGCGATAACAGCCGCCGCCATCACCATCCGATGGTCGCCATACGTTTTGAAAACAATTTGTTTACCCGTTTCCGCTTTCGGTTCGCCGCCGTAAATTTTCAAGGTATCGCCGTCGCATTCGGTCTTCACGCCGACCGCTTCGCATATTTCAATGCATGCTTTAAGCCTGTCGCACTCCTTGAATTTAAGACGACCGACCCCCGACAGCTCGCTTACGCCTTTTGCAAAAACACAAAAAGCAACGACGACGGGAACAAGGTCGGGGCAATCGGTAAAATCGTATTTTACAGGCTTAAGCTCGCGCTTTTTGGCGCTTACAAAATTTTCGCCCGACGTTATGTGCGCGCCCGCTTGTTTTAATATCCCGATTATCGCTTTGTCTCCTTGCATATCGGGCGTTAAGTTCGTAACGGTAACCTTTCCCGTTAACGCGCCGAGCGTTAAAAAAGCCGCAGATGAAGAAAAATCGCCGTCAACGGTATATTTCCCTTTTGTTATATACGTCTGATTTTGCCCGTTAATCGACTTATAGACCAACTTTTTACCGTTTTTGCTTTTAACGTCAAATAAAATTCCGAATCCCGACAAAACGGATAAAGTCATATCTACATACGATTTACTGACGGAGTTTTCGGTTGTAAGAACGGAATTTCCTTTAAGGAGCGGCAGGGCGAATAAAAGCCCCGAAAGGTATTGCGACGACACTCCGCCGCATATATCGAATTCGCCCGCGGTAATTTTTCCGTTTACAAAATACCCGTCGGAAATTTTTTCGATCTTCGCGCCGTGCTTTGTCAAAACCTCGATAAGCCCCTCGAGCGGTCTTTCCGCAAGCGATTTTTCGCAAATAAACGAGGCGGAAACGCCCAACGCCGCAACGACGGGCATCAAAAATCTGAGCGTAGAACCGCTTTCGCCGACGTAAAGTTTTGCGCCTGTTTGCGCCCTTTCTATGCCGAAAACTTCCGCCGTACCTTCCGAAACGCTTATTTTCGCGCCGAGAGCGGAAAGACAATCGATAGTCCTGTTAACGTCGTCCGACGAGCCGATATTTTCTATTATCGTTCTGCCGCGGCACAACGCCGCCGCAATCAGAAACCTGTGCGCATATGATTTGCTTGCCGCCGCGCAAATTTTTCCGTTTGCCGAAAACGGCGATATTTTAACGTTCACTCCGAAAGCCTCCGTGCAGTTTAAAAAATTCCGACATCCGAACGATTATTTTAAAATCCGCCACATATCCGAAATGCGGATATTCTCTACTTTCGGCTCGCCTATATCTTTAAGCAGAATCATGCTTATTTTATCGCCCGAAACCTTCTTGTCGAACAGTATGCGCGATTTAACGTCCCGCATATCGACGCCACTATCGAAATTAAACGAATAAGCGTTCAAAAGCCCTTTCATTCTGCTCACAACTTCGGGCGAAAGCGAGTAAAAGTCCGCCGATAAGTCGATTATCTTCATAATTCCGTAAGCAACGCACAGTCCGTGAGAAAGAGTGAAACCCTTTGAAGCTTCTAAAGCGTGACCTATGGTATGCCCTAAATTGAGAAGCTTTCTGCCGCTTCTTTTCTTCAATTCGAACTCGTCTTTTTCAACGACCGCGCGCTTTATATCGGCACACCTGTATACAAGTTCTTCCGTATCGTCCTTTAACGCGGAAAGATTAAACGATTTATCCAAAAAGGCATACTTAACAATTTCGCCCACGCCGCTTTCTTTTTCCCGCGGCGGCAACGAATCGAAACAATCGGCGTTAACATATACGAGTGCGGGCGAATGAAACGCCCCCGCAAGGTTTTTCCCGTAGCCCGTGTTTATCGCGGTTTTTCCGCCGATCGACGCGTCGACAGCCGACAAAATCGTTGTGGAAACAATCGCAAACTTAATTCCGCGCATAAAAGTAGCGGCGACAAAACCCGTGAGATCGCTCACCGCGCCGCCGCCTACGGCTATAATCATATCCTCTCTGTCCGCACCTCTTAAAGCCAGCTCGTCGACAAGTTTTTTATAGACGTTGAAACTCTTGCACTCCTCGCCCGCGGGAACAACAATTTCCGAAAGCTCGAAATCACAAAGCTCGTCGCGAATTTCTTTTGCAAAAAGCTTTTTGGTGTTTTTATCGTAAACGACAAACAGTCTGCCGCCGCCGTAAACGGATAAAATCTCCTCGTTAAGCCCCGCAAAAGAGCTTTCGACGACGTACTTATACGGCTGTTTGGTTTTTATCGTAAGTTCTTTCATCTCTCAACCCTCTTGTTTCCGCAAATCGATAAAATCCCCTCTGTTTTTTTGACTATTTCGGCAAACTCTTCGGGTTTGACCGCCTGCGCGCCGTCGCAAAGAGCATGCTCGGGGTCGTTATGAACTTCGATCATAACCCCGTCCGCCGAAACCGCCGCCGAAGCGAGAGACAAGGGCGAAACGAGCCGTTTAAGCCCGGAAGCGTGGCTCGGATCTACTATTACGGGCAAATGCGTGAATTCTTTTAAAAGAGGGATAACGCCCAAATCGAGAGTGTTTCTCGTGAGCGTTTCGAACGTTCTTATTCCGCGTTCGCACAAAATTACGTTTTTATTGCCCTCGGACATGACGTATTCCGCGCTTAATAAAAGCTCGTCAATGGTGTTTACAAGCCCGCGCTTCAACAAAACGGGCGTACCGAGCCTGCCGACTTCTTTTAAAAGTTCGAAATTCTGCATGTTTCTCGCGCCGATCTGAATTATATCCACGCCGTCGAAATCGTCGATGTTTTTCACGCCCGCGATTTCCGTTATTATCGGCATACCCGTTTCGGCTTTGGCTTTTTTGAGAAGTTTTATTCCTTCCGATTTAAGCCCCTGAAAATCGTAAGGCGAAGTGCGCGGCTTGAACGCCCCGCCGCGAAGAATCGCCGCGCCCGCTTTTTTAACGGCCTCCGCAATGCCTATAATCTGTTTTTCGCTTTCGACGGAGCAAGGACCTGCGATGAACGTGTAATTCTTCCCGCTGATTTTCTTTCCGCCCGCCGTTACAACGGTATCTTCGGGATGAAATTTGCGGTTCGTGAGCTTATATTTTTCGGTCACCCTCGTAACCTTTTCCACGATGTCCATAGACTTTAAAAGCTCTTCGTCGATATTCTCCACGCCGCTTAAAATGCCGACGAGGAGTTTTCCGCCCGCCGTTTCCACGTCTGCCGACGCGCCTTGTCGAGCTATCCAATCGACGAGTTTGTTAAGTTGTTTTTCGTCCGCTCCGTTTTTTATGGTAATTATCATATTAAACCCCGCGCGGTGGTTTTATGCGCCCGCGTATTGACTGTTGTATAATTCGTAATAGAATCCGTGTTTTTCTAAAAGCTCTTTGTGATTGCCCTGCTCGATGACGTTCCCGTCTTTCATAACGAGAATTACGTCCGCACTCTTTATTGTCGAAAGCCTGTGCGCGACGATAAAGCCCGTTTTGCCGCTCGTTAACGTATCGAACGCCTGTTGAATTTTCATTTCGGTACGGGTATCGATGGACGAAGTCGCCTCGTCGAGAATAAGCACGGGCGGAAGACACAACATAACCCTTGCGATGCAGATGAGCTGTTTCTGCCCGACCGAAAGCCCGTCTTCTCCGATGATCGCGTCGTAGCCGCCTTCGAGCCTCGTTATGAAACCGTGCGCGTGCGCCATTTTGCACGCTTTTTCCACTTCTTCGCGGGTCGCGTCCTTTCTTCCTATCCTTACGTTATCTGAAACGCTCGCCTTTCTTATCCAGGTTTCCTGCAAAACCATACCGATGTTAAGCCTTAACGAGCGTCTTTCGATTTCGGTTATCGGCATATCGTCATAACGGATTTCGCCCGAATTTACGTCGTAAAACCTCATTAAAAGATTGATAAGAGTCGTTTTTCCGCAACCCGTGGGTCCCACTATCGCGACTTTCGTCCCCTTTTTAACCGAAAGATTGAAATGCTCTATAAGCTTTTTATCGGCAACGTAGGAAAAGCATACGTCTTTTATATCCACGTCGCCGTTTATCGTACCGATTTTTTTCTCGTCCGCAAAAATCTTTTCCTCGGGTTCGTCCAAAATTTCGAAAAGCCTTGCCGCGCTCGCTTTCGCGCTCGTAAGCTCGGTTAAAACGGATGTGATTTCGTTAAACGGCTTAGTGTAACGGTTTGCGTAGCTTAAAAGCGAAAGAATTCCGCCCGCAGTAACTACGGGAAGCCCGCCGACGGGATAAATCGCAAGAAGCGCGCCCGTCAGCGCGACTGCCGCGTAAACTATTGAATTTATAACCCTTGTGGACGGGTTTGTAAGCGATGAAAAGAACACCGCTCTGAAAGACGTTTTTTTAAGTTCGGCATTTATTTTGTCGAACTTCTCGCCGAAAGTTTCCTCGGCGGAATAAGCTTTAACGGTGGGCAGATTGGAAAGAGTTTCCTCAACCAAAGCCGTCTGCTCGCCCGTTAATTTCGACTGAGCTTTGAAAAGCCCGTAAGTTCTGCCCGTTATGAATTTCGCCGTTAAAAGAGACAGCGGAGTTAAAAGGAACACAACCGCGGCTATGAGCGGATTGATATAAATCATGAATCCGAGCGTGCCGATAATTGTTATTATCCCCGTGAAAAACCTCGAAAATCCCAATAAAAGTCCGTCCGAAAGTTTGTCCGCGTCGCCTATTTCAACGCTTAAAAGGTCGCCCGTCGAACGCCCGTCGAGATATTTCAGAGGCACTCTCTGAAGCTTTTCGAAAACGTCGTTTCTTATCCTTGCCGTCATTCCGTTGGAAATTTTGTTACACAGAACTTCGGTTATCCATTGGCTCATCCCCGCGCCGACGGCAGCCGCAGCGGCGTAAACAAACAGTTTGTAAAGCCCGTCGAACCCGACTTCGTTTTTGCCGACGATAAGGTCGGTAGCCTTTCCGAAAAGTATGGGCAGAATAAGCGAAAACGCGACGTACACGGCAGACGCTATAAGCGAAATTATAAACGCCGCGCGGTATTTCGAAGCATATTTCCAAAGTCGTTTTATCACGCCTTTGTTTCTTTCGGCGTTTTTAACGTTTTTCGCGCTCATTTTTTCGCCTCCCCGCTCATTTGCGAAGCTTCCGTTTCACGGAATACGGGACAAGTTTTTCTGAGTTCGTCCGCCGTTCCGATTCCTACGATTTCGCCTTCGTCCATAACGATTATCTTATCCGCGCCCGCAACGGAAGATGCCCTTTGCGAAACGATGAACGTCGTAACGGGATAATCGGAGTTTTTTATCGCTCTCCTGAGCTTTAAATCGGTTATATAATCGAGCGCGGACGAGCTGTCGTCCAGAATAAGCACTTCGGGGCGTTTTGCCAAAGCCCTCGCGACGGAAATTCTCTGCCGCTGCCCGCCCGAAAGGTTTCTGCCGTTCTGCTCTAAAACGGAATCGATTCCGTTTTCCTTTGCCTTAACGACGTCCGCCGCCTGAGCCTTTTCTATGCCGTCGTTTATGTTTTCGTCCGACAGGTCGCCGAGCGGCGAAACGTTTGAACGGATCGTTCCTTTAAACACCGCGGGGCGTTGAAGCGCGATTCCGATTTTTTTGCGAAGCTCTTTTAAAGAATAACTCTTAACGTCCTTTCCGTCAAGGAACACCGTACCTTCGCTCGCGTCGTAAAGCCTCGGAAGAAGATTGACTATCGTCGATTTTCCGCTGCCCGTGCCGCCGATTATGCCTATCGTATCGCCTTTATTGACTTTGAAATTTATATTTTTAACTCCTACCGAGCCGTCGGTATATTTAACCCCGACGTTGCGGAATTCGATGTAACTATCCGAAATTTCATGCTTTTTTTCGTTTTCCGTTTCGCTGTCCGTATCGAGAGCCGCCTGAACTCTCTTTGCCGAAGCAAGCGCGCGGGAAATGGATACGACGAGGTTTGCGAACTTGACGAGTTCTATTAAAATCTGCGACATATAGTCGTATAAAGCGACTGTCATACCCTGAGAAAGCGTACCCGCGTTGACCTTTATCGCTCCGCCCCACAAAAGCGCGACGATCGCGAGGTTGATTATCGTGAACGTGAGCGGATTCAAAAGAGAAGAAATCGCGCCCGCGCCGTTCTGAAATTTTTCTAAAACGCCGTTCTTTTTGCGGTAAACCGCGATTTCGTCGTTCTCTGCGCCGAACGCCCTTATAACTCTCACGCTCGTCAGATTTTCGCGGGCGGATAACGCCACGTCGTCGAGATATTTTTGCGTTTCTACGTATTTCGGCATGGTCACTTTCATTATGACTACCACGACGAGGGACAAAACGAGAATTGTCGCAAGGAAAATAAGGGATATCTTCGCGTCGATAAGAATGGCGCAGACAAACGCGCCCGCAACCACGAACGGCGAACGAAGCAGAAGCCGCAACGCGATGTTAAGCCCGCTCTGCATCTGATTTACGTCGCTCGTCATTCGCGTAATCATCGTAGAAACGCCCATTTTATCCGTTTCGTACAGGGGCGACGACAATAATTTTTTATACAGTTCCGACCTCACTTCCGTGGAAAAACCCGTTGCGGCTTTTGCCGAGAAGAACTGACCGAGAATCGAAAACCCGAAGCCAAAAAGTGCAAGTCCGAGCATTATGCACGCGTCGGTTATAATTACCCGCGTATCGTTTCCGTTCACGCCGCGGTTTATGATATCCGCGACGAAAAGAGGAACCAGAAGCTCTAATAACGCTTCCGCAAGCTTGCAAAGCGGCGCGAGAATACACTCTTTTTTATACTTTTTTACGTTTGAAATTACATTGTTCATTTTGATGAATCACTCGCCGGATTTTATCTTTTCAAATCTTTCAATGCCTTTTTGGCAAGCTCGGTAGCCTTGTCGTTTCCGCCGAGCAGAAGCTCGCTGTCAAGCTCGTAAAACTTCGGGCAGCCGTATCTCGCGATGAACGCAACGAAATTCTCGCTCGAAAGCATCGCCGTAATGCTCGAGGAAAGCTCCTGACCCTTCCCGAGCGATTTTTCGGCAAAGCTTAAAACGTTTTCGATCTTCACGACGTGGCTCATGCCGTACTCGTTGCATTCCGCGGCGTATTTTCTTGCGAATTCGTGAGGATTTTCCTCGGCAAGCCCGTTGATAACCGTTCTGTATTCGGCTTTCTGATATCTGCTGAGCGTACCCGTTTTATATTTTCTGAAAAGGTCTTCGACGCCTTTTTTGATATTGTCGGACTCGGCAACCGCCGTCGCTCCTTCCGACGCCTCGGCTTTTGCCATGGCTTTATCGGCGATTTTAACAGCTTTCGCACGCAAAATTTCCGCCAAAGCGAACCTCTCGTCGAACGTTCCGTCAGACAAATCGATTTTATCCAGAACTCCGTTTTCCACCTCGTCGCTCGCAACTATTTTGCCGAATTTAAGAAATACCGTATAATATCCCGCAAATTCGCTCGCGATTTTGGGGCTTTGAATAAACCCGCTTATAAGCGACATGTTTACGGGAATACCGAGTTTTTCATATTCGTAAAGGGCGTAAGAAAGGTCTTCCCAGCTTCTCGGAGTTACAAGCTCCACCCCGTCCGGGTTTTTCTGCGCCGTGAAAAGATAATTGCTGTTAAGCGACAAAAATCCGACGATCGCGCTATGCACGCCCGAATTTAACGCATAGGTTTTGAACGCCTCGTAGTCGGGTTCGACCTCGAGCTTTTTAACTCTGTCGAGGGTAACCATATCGAGTTCGTTAACCGATTTGTTGAATTCCTCGGGGTTGCCCGCGGCGGTTAAAATCCAGCCGTCGGGAATTTTATGCGCGCCGAATTTTTTGTGCTGCAAAAGCTCGAGCATTGCGGGCGCGAGGGTTTCGGAAACGCAGTTTATTTCGTCGATGAACAAAATTCCTTCCTTTTTCCCTTGCGTTTCGATAGCTTCGTAAACCTCGGCTACGATTTCGCTCATCGTGTATTCGGTAACAGAATATTCCTTCCCTCCGAATATTTTTTTGGAAATGAACGGCAAGCCTATCGCCGACTGGCGGGTGTGATGAGTTATCGTATACCCTAAAAATCCGATGTCGAGTTCGGCGGCGATTTTGCTCATTATCGCCGTTTTTCCTATTCCCGGCGCGCCGATCAAGAGGGTGGGGCGCTGACGTTCGACGGGGACTTCGTAGTTTCCGTTCGCGTCTTTGGAAAGGTAAATTCTGATTGCGTTTTTAACTTCGTTTTTTGCCTCTGAGATATTCATTACGTATCCTCCTCGCTTTGCGACAAATCGTCGCCGTCCAGAACAATTTTATATGCGAAATACGGAACTTTTATATCCTCCGCGTTTTCTCCGTACAACAGAAAACACACCTTATAATCGGGGTTTTCGACGGGGAAAGTTCCGTAACCGTCGGTAAAATACAAAAGCGCGCGGATCTTCGCGCCGCGTTTTTTATCGGCGGAAAGCCTTTCGAAAACAGGGCGGAAATCGGTTCCGCCGCCGCCTTCAAGCTTAAAGTTTTTCATTTTTTCCTTAAAATCTTCGTCGCCGCCGATAATTTCGTCCGAGCAAATTTCGGCGTCGCACTGAATTATGCGCAGCCTTAATTTATCTTTTTCGGAAATCTGCGAGCAAATCGAATAAACTTCTTTTAAGAATACTTTTACGGGTTCGCCCTCGGTGCTTCCCGAAACGTCTATCGCCACGACGACCTGCGAATAATCTTTCGCGTCGCTCGTCTCTATATTTTCGATAAGAGGGACGTTTTTATAAAGGCTTAAACCGTAACAATAAAATATATAATCGAAATCGTCGCTCGGAGCTTTTCTCTCGTTCGATTTTATAAAACGCTCTAAAAGCTTGCGGTAATCTTTCTTTCCGCCCGTAACGATTTCGAGCTTGCGCCTTAATTCTCTCTGGTCTCTGCCGAGCTTCGGCAAAACGACTTTTGATATCTCTATCCACTGCTTTTCCGCGTCCTTATCCTCTTCGCCGTCGCTGTTGTCGTCGCCGCCGCCCGCGCCGCCGTTGTCGCTTTTTTCATACCACGGCTTATGGTCGCACACCTTGAAAACAGCCGCGATTTCTTCCAGCTCCTTTTCCTCTTTTTCTTTCAGAAATTTCGAGCAGAAACTTTCCGTTACCCCGCCGAAACCGTCGATAATCGACTTATAGACGCGCTTCCTGTAATCTAATCGCCTTCTATCCCCGAAGGCGATGCCGAGCATGTCGGTGTAATACGAGACGGTTATGTCGCATGCCGCGTCGTAAATTTTCTCGTCTTTTCCCTTTGCTTTAAAAGGGTGCAAAAACATATCGTGCAGGAGGGTGTGGCAAAGCCCGAGCGAAATTATGTCCGCGCCTTTCGTAGCCGCCTGATAGATAAGCTGTTTTTCGCCGAAAATTATTCTCTTTCCGTCGGTAAAGCAAAAACTTCCGCCGTCTTCCGCGGTCGGAGCGATTTTACCCACCACGAAAGCGAAATAAGGAAACGACGACGCGAAAGAGCTTACCGAAAGGCTTAAAATTTCGTTTGCGTTTTCGTGTACGTCGCTCATCTTCTCGCCTCTCTTACCATAGGAACAGCCTTCATTTCTTCGTCCAGTTTATCGTATACGCCTATGCCCGAACGCACCGCTTCGCGGCACAAAATCGGATCCTTGCGAAGTTTTTCGTCCAGAGCGAAATAATTTCTGAAGTCCTTTCGGCATAAAATCTTTAAATCTTCATAAGAAAACGGCGACTTATCAAACCATAAAACAAACGGTTTATCCGCGTTTTTCACGATGTAGCTTTTAACGCAGTCGGAAACTATTTCCGGGTCGGAAAAGAGGGGGGAATCCTGAATATATTTCAGAACCGACCCGTCGGTTTTTGCACAAAGGGCAATTACCTCCCTGTCGTCGGCATATTCGGAAATCGACGAAAAAAGCGTCTGAATGGCTTTGGGCGAATTACGCTTCAGCCCCCGTATTATCTTTTCGCGCTCTTCCCTTTTTCCCGACGGTCTCGAATTCATATACGCCATGAGATAGGGAAGCACACGCATTTTTTTATTCTGCACGGCATAAGGAAGAAGCTCTTTGACGATTTGCTGCGGCACGGTGAATTTTTTGCATAAAAGTTCGGCGCACTTTCTGTCGTCCTTGTCTATTATTCTAAGAAGAAGCTCTTTTTTTCTTATTATGTTGCCGTCGCATATTTCCAGAACGGAATAAAGTTTATCGTAATCGATCGTAAGCAAATCGATTTTTTGCGAACTCAGCCTTATTTTCAAGCCCTTTTCGGCTATTCTGTCGAAAAGCCCCGCGGGCATATCGTTGGAAAGGGAGTTGGGGACAATCATTCCCCTGTCTTCTTTAACCGATTTATCGAAAACCTTATCGCTTAAAAACGCGTCGTCCGAAAAATAAACGTAAGACGTTCTGTCGCCGCCTAGCGCGGCAAGGCACACCTTTTCGTCCGCGCGGACTTCGTCCGAAAAAATCCTGATGTTTTTCGGGTTTTTCGTTACGGCGATATATGCGATTTCCTTATCGGATAAATATTCTTCGGGCAGAAGTTCGAGCGAAGTTCCGCCGCTTGCCGCAACGACTTTTGCAACTTCTCTGTTTTTTGCCGCTTCGCCCTCTAAATACCGATAACAGAGAGGATAATCGGCTACGGCAACGAGCGCGACTTCCGGATCGGCGCGAACGGAATCGGGCGCAAAGCGGATAAGGCTTCCGTCCGAGCCGAAACACGTTTTTGCAACCTCTTTATCGGCTTTCACGCAATCGGATGCATAGCGATAAAGTTCCGGGCGTTTCTCCGCGAGAGCGAGCGTAATATCTCTGTCGTTTTGCATTTCCGCATCCGTTTTATAAGCCTCGGAATAAAAATTTATCTGCCTTACGGACATGTCTTTTTTTACCGCGTCTTTCATGATTACCCCCTTATACCGATGGTTGTTTTTATCTATTATGTTATTATAACACACATAGCGGAGATTGTAAATTTATATGAGCGTTTTTCTTAACGATTTTTTTGTGAAAGAAAAAAATGCGGCGATTACCCGTTTTTTAAGGCTTCGCCGCATTTGTTTTTACTTGAAATTACTGATTGAATACGTCCTTGAACGTTTTGCTGAATTTTACGTTGGGAGCTTTGCAAGCTTTGATTTTGACCTTCTCGCCCGTCAAAGGATTAACGCCGTCTCTTTCGGCTTTATCCTTGATTTCGAAAGTGGCAAACCCCGAAATATGAATGTATTCGCCTTTTTTAAGCGAATCCGTAATCGTGTCTACAAACGCGTTGAAATTAGCGTCCGCCTCTTTGATTGTGATCCCGAGCTTGTCCGCATACGCTCTGATAAATTCACTTTTGTTCATGTTTTTTCCTCCGAAATTTTTTATTTTCGCAAGCACCGCGAAAGCGTCGTT
>JAJWOJ010000364.1 GCA_021635425.1 Clostridiales bacterium
ATATACGGCTTTGCCGTTTTCGGACACGATTAACTGCGTATTGCTGACGTTTCCGTCGATATTGTCGCCCGCGGCGTAAATTTTGCATTTATCCGAAAAATCGTCGCCTTCCGTTCTGTTTTCGGCATCGGAAACGTTAAAACTCACTATTCTGCCGTTCTGATAAACCGCGTAAACCACGCCGTTTTTCTCGGTTATGTCGTAAATCGGGGTTTCGAAAGGCTTTCCCGCGTTCCATAATATGGTTCCGTCCGACGTAAACGCGTAAATTTCGCCGTCCTGAAGACCCGCGATTTTAACGTCGTCTTCCGCGGAATAAATCTTCGTGACGCTCTCTTTGGGGTCGATGCCGAGTTCACTCGTTTTCGACGCCTGAACGCCCGAATACACTCCGAAAATTATCGCGGCTATCATTATAATCGCGACGATTATCGTTCCTGCAATATAAATTTTTTTCGTTTTGATTTTGCCTTTCATTTTTTCTTTTAAGCGGATTTCTGTTTGTGAGAACAAACAGAAAGGACGCGTCCTTTAAAATTCTGTATTTTAACGGCTTCACGCCGTTTTGTGGCTTGTTTTTCTTTTTTTTCGAGGAGCTTCTCGTTTTTAAACCGATTCGCCGCCGACGTTTTATGACGGTTGTCAGCGCGAGCTTGAACGCTTTACGTAAACCGACTCGATTTCGGATTCCTCGCCCGACGTTTTACCCAAAATATAATCGACGTAACGTCTCGCCTCTAAATCTATATGCGAATCGACCGTGGAAAGAGCGGGAACGGAATACTGTCCTAACAAAATATTATCGAACCCGACGACTTTAACGTCTCTCCCCGCTTTCACGCCGCGGTCTCTCAGAGCTTTTATCGCGCCAAGCGCCATCATGTCGTTCATGCAGAACAAACCGCCGATTTTACCTTTTTTCTCGATGAGTTCCGCCCCGGCGACGTATCCCGCGTCCATTGCGGAAATTTTGGGATAATCACCCCATATTATCGTATTTTCGGCGTTTGGAACATTGTTTTCTTTCATCAGCTCGAGATAAGTTACGATACGTTTATCGTCCGAAAAACTTTTGCCCGCGCCGCAAATGAAATACAGCCCGTCCGCACGTTTTTCTTTAAGCTCCGCAAACGCTTTTTCCATTGCGGGACGATAATTTATCTTTACCTTCACAGGGTCTTCTCCAAGCCCCGGATGGATAACTTTTATGTTCGCGCATCTGATTTTTTTCAGATCCGCCTCGGTCATCGGCTCGAACGCAAGGTTTATGATCGCCGAAACTCTGTTCTGAATAACCTTATCCAGAACCCTTGAAAAATTGCTTCTGCTCACGCGATATATTGATATAGTGTAATCGTAATCTTCGAGTTCCGTAACCATTCGGTTAAACATTTCGAGATAATAATAATTCGACATATCGGGAACGAGCATCGCTATAAAATTACAGTTTTTGTTGCTGCTTATATTAACCGCAAGTTTATTTTGCGTATATCCGCATTCCTTTATAACCGAGAGAATTCTTTCACGGGTTTTTTCCGAAACCGAGGTTGAACCGTTTAAAACTCTCGTCACCGTCGTTTTCGAAACGCCCGCCATTTCGGCTATCGATTTTCTGCTTACGTTTTTTTCCATCTCCGTTCCCCGCCCGAGCTTAATCGGACTTATATATAATACTGTGTTGCGAATATCGTCGTAATATTCGCACCCGCCGTTCGCGCGGCTGTTTATTCAACTGTTTTTCAACATGGTACCGCGTTTCATTGATTTTGTGTACCCAGGTACAAAAATTTTGTTTTAAAAAAGGCTCATTGAACCTTTCTTGTAATTTTTTGTTCCGAATCCGACGAAAATCAACACTTTTCGATTTGAAAAATCCTATCTACCCGCTTGTCGGTTACATTATAACACGCATTTTGCCCTTTGTCAATAGAAAACAGAAAATTTTTTTTACTTTTTTTCTCCGGTCTCCGCCATCGATTTTAGCGATCCGAGTCTGCCACAAACCACAATCGCTTAGTAACAACTCATACTGAACACACCATAAGAATAGGTTTGGTAAATATATCTTTCATCTTTAATTTCCTCCTATTTGTTATTTATAAATTCGACAGATTTCACTTCTATTTTATCTAATTTTATAACTATCCAACGTTGATACGGCATACACGTATCCCCTATTCCGGATTTAGAAATCGACTCAAATGTAATTCTCAAAATTGCATCTTGCAGATTTACGCTTATAAGCTTAAGATTCCTATGATTGATAGCCCTAAACGTATATACAATAAGCATTTGTTTATTGAAATCAACATCAAAATTTTCAATATCATTATTAAAAATTCTATTATACACTTCCGAATTTTCAACAATAAAAGTCCTCGACTCCGGATACGTCTCATCATCTGACAAAACATTTTCACCGGAACCGCTTTGCGAATAATAAACATTGCGGATTAAGTTATCCTCAGCAAAATCATTGTTAATCCAATTATCTGCATTATATAGCTTAGCATTATAAGTATTACAAC
>JAJWOJ010000365.1 GCA_021635425.1 Clostridiales bacterium
AGAAAGCAATTGAAATGTACGGCAAAGCGGTCGAAAACGGCGAAAAAGCAGGACTCGAAGCGATTAAAAACATTTACTTGAAAATGGGTAAATAAAAGTTCAATACCATTAAAAAGTATTTCGAGTACGGAATACCGGTAAGGGCAACCTTATAAGCAAACGACCGACTGTTTTCGAAATAGTGCAGTCGGCCATTTTTATCGTTGATTAAGCCTGTGAATGTCATACGCTCCTTATCGAGCAAAAATCCTTTTTGTGCAATCGTTAAGGGGTTGCGATTTTTTTAAGCCAGAGAAAAACAAATCCCTACGGCGATATGCGAAGAAACAACAAAAAGGGTAAACTGCCACGAAAACGGCAATTTACCCCCGTTTTGCATAGAAAAAGACACACGCGGCGGAGTTTTATACGCTCCTTTTGTGTGTGTCCCTGTGTCTTTGTTGTACGAAATAGCTGCACTGCATTTTTATAAGTTGCAGTAGGTTTGTGAGCAAAAGACGATGTTTTTCACTCAAAGATGATAAAAGTCCGACAACTCTGCCGGACTTGTGTTTTACATTTCTATATATTTAATTGTTTGTTTCTATGGGTTCACGGATTTGAATTCCACCTTTCAGCACGATGATAATTGAGTTGTCTTTCATCACCCTGATGTACTCAACCAATCTTCTTACTGTCACGTCGCTATATTCCGTAAAACAAATATCGCTCGAAGATAAATACTCTTTTATATTCTCTATCTCCGAATTGATTTTTTCGTTTGATGCAATTCTTTCTTTTGCCATTTCAAGTTGTTCTCTTATAACAACCATCTGTTCACTTAAAGATCTTATCTCTTGTTGAAATCGTTTGCCATCGCCCGAAGAATTTACCGCAAGTTCCATTGTTTCATCCATAATGTCATTCAATGCTTTTAACTGTTTTTCAAGAGCATAAACATCAAGCGCACCATCTTGTCCCGTAACCGCATAGGCAAGATTCGACAGTATCAAATCTAAAACATCTTTTCGATCCTTAACGGCAGAACTTATTCCACGCATTACTGCTTGTTTTATCTTTTCATCGTCAACAGTTACGGAATCTACACAAAAAGCGGTACCGTTTTCCAATCGACTTAAACAACGCCAAACTCGTTGATTCACACCGTTTCTACTGTACGTCTTTCTTCGATAAGGACTCCCGCATTCTCCACACACAAGCAAATCAGTTAGTGCAAATCTACCGCTGTATTTTCCCTGCTCCGTTATTCCTGAATCCGTCTTTTTCCTTACGTTACCGCGACGTGCCATTTCCATCTGCACCATTTTGAATGTGCTTTGCGTAACAATAGCAGGATGATTGTTTTTCACGAGATACTTCGGCATTTCCCCACGATTCTTCTTTACCTTCTTGGTAATACAGTTCTCCGTATATGTTTTCTGCATTAACAAGTCCCCGCAGTAGCGTTCATTGGACAGTATGTTTTTCAAAAGACTTTTACTCCAAACCGTCTTTCCTGTCTTGGTACTTACGCCTTCCGATTCAAGATAATCTTTGATTTGATCAAGGCTGCAGCCGTTAAGATACATATTAAAAATATCACGAATATACCTTGCTTCTTCTTCAACTATTTCCGGCTCACCGTTTTCGCCTTTTCGATACCCAAGCAGATTATATCGAAACTTAAATGTTCCTGACTTCATACGTTGTTGAATACCCCAACGCACGTTTGCGCTGATATTTTCGCTTTCGGCTTGCGCAAGAACGCTATACAGACCGATTGCCATTTCATTCTCGGTTTTTAACGAGTCAAGGGCTTGTTCTTCAAAATATACGCCGATCCCTTTCGCTTTCAGTTTTCTTACATAATTCAAACTGTCAACGGTATTTCTCGCAAAGCGCGCAACTGACTTTGTCAGTATCAGGTCAATCTTTCCCTTATCACAGTCACGCATCATTCGCATAAAATTCGTGCGTTTCTTCGCCATAGTTCCCGTAATGCCCTCGTCCGCATAAATATCGACGAAGCGCCATCTCGGATTTTTTGCTATTGCATCAGTATAATACGCAACCTGTGCCTTATAACTTTCAAGCTGATCTTCGCTATCAGTAGATACTCTGCAATAAGCGGCAACACGCAAAAGACCGTTTTCGTCATTCTGCTTTACGAGAATCGGATTCGCATCTATTTTCGTTACGATTCTTCTTGCCTGCGTTTGCATTTCCGACCTCCCTATCATTTAACTTTGTTCCGTTTATCATCTCAACCGTAACCGTTCCGTCCGTTTCGATGATGATCTTTGATACAACATTTACGATATAATTCACATCATAAACACCACTCTTACTATACTGAATTACTTTGTCCGTATAAGCCAAACTCTTATTTTCATGGCAAGCTTGGAACTTCAAGTTTGCACACTCAAAAATCATCGTTTTGCCTGTCTTAAAACTTGGATTTGCCGAACTCGTCATCCTTGCGATTTCGTTTGTATAGCGCATGATCTCCTGCGTTCGTTTATAAGTATCGCAGGTTTCAACATT
>JAJWOJ010000019.1 GCA_021635425.1 Clostridiales bacterium
GATTTCATGTTGTTTCCGTTTCGGAACTCATTAAATTTTACGACGTAAAAGCCGAAACGGGTAAACTTTACGATTCCTTTATCTGAAACAGCTTTTGCGGCGAGCCGAGTATTTCGCCGTTCGTTTCTATCACCTTTTTATAGAAATGAAAAGAATCTTTTTTAATTCTTTTTTGCGTACCGTAATCGATAAAAACAAGCCCGAACCGCTTGCCGAGTCCGCATTTCCATTCGAAATTATCGGTAAACGCCCAGTGATAATAGCCGTTTACGGGGATACCCTCGTCGACGGCTCTTTTCATTTCCGAGAGGTATCTCGCGGTGTGGTCTATGCGGTATGAGTCGTGAACTTTACCGTCAAGGCACACTCTGTCGTTCTGAGCCGTTCCGTTTTCCGTTATGATAATCGGCTTTTTATACCTTTTATACAAAAACTTCAATCCGTAGTAAACCGATTCGGGGATATCGTCCCAACCCATATCGTTTTGCGACGAGCCGTCCTTAAACGGCGCGATTTCACCGTTTTTATCCATATAAAAACCCGAATAAATATTTTGCCCGATAAAATCGAGCGGCGCGGAAATAAGCGCGAGATCTTCCGCCGTTATTTCGGGCAATTCGTGTTTAAAATACTCGTAATATTCTTCGGGATAATCGCCGAGATAAACGGGATCGGTAAGAACGGACATACAGTTCATAGGCTGCTCTTTCCACACTTTGAAGAAATTTTCGTAAGCTTTTTGCTCCGCCTCAAGCGAATCGTCGGACGGGCAGGTTACCCAACCGCAGGAAGAAATACCTATTTTTACGCCTTTTACCTTCTCGCGAAGAATTTTCACCGCTGCCCCGTGACACAAAAGAAGGTTATGCCCCGCCGCAAGAAGTTCTTTGAGAGATAATTTTATCCCGGGCGCAAGCGCGTCCGAGTAAAGTCCGCCGTGAAGAACGCACTGCGGCTCGTTTATCGTTATGAAATTTTTAACCCTGTCGCCGAAACGCTCGGCGATAACGGTTACGTACTCGGCGAATTTTCCCGCCGTTTCCCTGTTTAAAAATCCGCCTTGTTCGTAAACCCAAAGAGGCATATCCCAGTGATAAAGCGTGAGCATAGGTTCGATATTATTTTCGATAAGTCGGTCTATAAGTCGATTATAAAAGGAAATGCCCTCTTCATTAACAAATCCGTCGCGCGGGAAAATTCTTGCCCAGGACACCGAAAAACGATACGAGTTAAGCCCGAGTTCCCTCATAAGCGAAACGTCCTCTTCATACCTGTGATAATGATCGCAGGCAACGTCTGCCGTCTGCTCTCTGAAACACTTTTTATCGTGAGCGAACTTATCCCAGATACTCGGGCTTTTGCCGTCTTCGTTCCAAGCTCCTTCCACCTGATAAGAAGCCGAGGCCGCGCCCCATATAAATTCTTTTTTCATTATCTTTTCCTCTTTGTCGTTATGCCGGTCAAGAATAATACGAACCCCGCCAAAACGCCGCAAGACCGAGGTTTAAATTATTCTTGGCTATCATACCGCAATTTTAAGCCATAAAGGAAATAAAATCAATACGTTTTCTTATTGTATTTTTTTGATTTCTTCATTTTTGAAAGTTTTCGCATTTACACGCGCGCGATAATTTGCTATTATATAGCCGCATTAAGGCAATAAGGAGTTTTTAGAAAATGAAATTCGGACATTTCGACGACGAACAAAAAGAATACGTAATAGATACGCCTTACACCCCGCTCCCCTGGATAAACTATCTTGCGGGGGAGGACTTTTTTTCAATAATTTCCAACACCGCGGGCGGTTACTCTTTTTACCGCGACGCGAAATTAAGGAGAATAACGCGCTATCGCTATAATTCGCCCGCTACGGACAACGGCGGCAGATACTTTTATATAACGGACGGTGAAACGACTTTTTCGCCCGCGTTTTTACCGAGCAAAACGCCGCTTGACAGCTATAAATGCCGTCACGGACTCAATTACACCGTTTTTGAAAGCGGTAAAAACAAAATCATGACCGAACTCACTTGTTTCGTGCCGCAAAACGACGCTATGGAAATCAATCTTCTGAAAATCCGTAACGAAAGCGACGGAACAAGAAAACTGTCCGTATACGGCGGCGTGGAGTTTTGTCTGTGGAACGCCTGGGACGACATGACGAATTTCCAGCGCAATTATAACACGGGCGAAGTGGAAATAGTTACGGACAAAAAATACGGCGCGGTTTACCATAAAACGGAATATCGCGAAAGAAGAAACCATTATGCGTTTTTCTCTTTAAACTCGCCCGTGGACGGTTACGACACCGATAGGGACACCTTTCTCGGCAAATTCAACGGGTTCGACTCACCCGAAGCGGTGAGGCTCGGAACTTCGTTCAACGAAAAGGCAAGCGGTCGGTCGCCCGCGGCGTTTCTGAGGAAAGACGTAATTCTTGCACAAAACGAAGAAATCTCGCTTATTTATATTCTCGGATACGTCGAAAACGACGATGACGAAAAGTGGGAAGCTCCGAACGTGATAAACAAAAAGAAAGCCGCTAAGATGATCGATAAATACCGCGACGAAAAAACCGTTCGCCGCGAACTCGAACGATTAAAAAAAGATCGGATTTCCCTGCTCGATAATTTTTCGGTTAAAACAAACGACGAAAAGTTCGATCGCATCGTCAATATCTGGAATCAGTATCAATGCCTTATAACCTACCTTATGAGCCGCAGCGCAAGCTATTACGAAAGCGGTATCGGGCGCGGAATGGGATTCCGCGATTCCTGTCAGGATCTGCTCGGATTCGTACATATGCTGCCCGAAAAAGCTCGCGAAAGAATTTTAGACGTTGCGGCGATACAGCTCCCCGACGGCTCGACGTGGCATCAGTATCAGCCGTTGACGAAGCGCGGGAATGCGGACGCGGGCGGAGGTTTTAACGACGATCCGTTGTGGCTTGTCGCCTGCACTTACGCATACGTTGCGGAAACCGGGGATTTTTCCGTTCTCGACGAAAGCGTTCCGTTTAACAACGACGAGACAAATCGCGCGCCGCTTATGGAACACCTTAAACGTTCGATTGATTTTACGGTTACGCACAAAGGTCCGCACGGGCTTCCGCTCATCGGCAGAGCCGACTGGAACGATTGTCTTAACCTCAACTGTTTTTCAAAAACGCCGGGCGAAAGTTTCCAGACCTGCTCGAATTTCGAAAGCGGAAAGGCGGAAAGCGTGTTTATAGCCGGTATGTTCGTAAAATACGGCGAGGAATACGCAAAACTTTGCGACTGCCGTAATGATAAGGCGGAAGCCGAAAGAGTGCGCAAAGAAGTCGCGCTTATGACGAAAATCACCGAAACGGCGGGCTGGGACGGAGAATGGTTCGTGCGCGCGTTCGACGCGTTTGAAAACCCCGTAGGAAGCAAAACGTGCGACGACGGAAAGATATTCATAGAACCGCAGGGAATGTGCGTTATGGCGGGAATAGGCGTCGAAGACGGGAAAGCAAGAACCGCGCTCGACAGCGTTAAAAAGCATCTCGATACGAAATACGGCATAGTTCTTTTGCAACCCGCTTACAAAGAATATCACCTAAATCTCGGCGAAGTTTCCTCTTATCCTTGCGGATATAAGGAAAACGCGGGCATTTTCTGCCATAATAATCCGTGGATAAGCTGTGCAGAAGCAACTGTCGGAAACGGCGAAAGGGCATTTGAAATTTATCGCAAAATCTGCCCCGCTTACCTCGAAGAAATAAGCGAAATTCATAAAACCGAACCGTATGTGTTCAGCCAGATGATAGCGGGCAAAGACGCGCCCGATTTCGGCTCGGCGAAAAACAGCTGGCTTACGGGTACGGCTGCGTGGACTTTCGTCAATGCGTCGCAATATATTCTGGGCATAAAACCTACTCTTCACGGGCTTTCCGTAAAACCGTGCATGCCGAACGAAATCAACGAATTCCGCCTTACGCGGCGTTATCGCGGCATAAAATACGAAATCACCGCAAAGCGCGGCAACGAAAAGGACGCGGGCGTTTACGTAAACGGCAGAAAATGCGATAACGACGTTTTACCCACGGACGTAAAGGAAAAAATCGTAAAAGTCGAGGTTATTTACAAATGAACGGAAAGATTTACAGACTCGACACCCCGAACACTTCACTGCTTTTTTACGGCGACGGACAAAACGTCGTATACCTGTATTACGGGAAAAAGACAGGCGAAATTACGCCCGAAACCGCGCTTGTTAAATCCGATTATATCGGCACGGATCTGAGAAATAAATTGTTTTCCTGTTTCGGCGACGACGATCACAGGGAAAAATCGATACTTTTGTTTAATTCCGACAATTCTTTTTCCAACGATTTCGTTTTTAAAAGCGCAACGGTTTCAAAAGGCAAAAAAAACATTCCCTGTCTGCCGTCCTCGTTCGGCGCGGAAAAAACGCTTAATTTCGAATTTATCGACGAAACCGAAAATCTGCTGCTTACGATAAGTTACTCGTTTTACAGAGAAAACGACGTTATATCGGTGCGTTCTTCGCTCAAAAATCTCGGAGAAAAACCGATAACGATAAAAAAGTTCGCGTCGCTTCAACTGGATATTTCCGAAACCGATTTTACCGTAAGCACTTTCGACGGTTGCTGGGCGGGGGAAAGATACCGCCACGATACGAAAATCAACTCGGGGGTGTTCGTAAATCAGTCGGTTGCGGGCGCGTCGTCCGCGCAGCACAACCCCTTTTCTCTGATAAAAAACGACAAAGGCGTTTACGCTTTCAACATCGTTTATTCGGGCAATCATAAAACCTCGTACGAAACCGACGCGTTCAACAGAACGAGAATTATTTCGGGAGTGAACGACTTTGCGTTCGAATACCGCTTAAACGGCGGTCAGACTTTTTACGCGCCCGAAGCGGTGATGGTTTATGCCGAAAACGAGGACTCCCTTTCTCTTAATCTGCACTCGTTTATAAACAATCATATTATCCCCAAACGCTGGCAGAATAAAAAACGCCCGATAGTGATAAACAACTGGGAAGGCACGGGGTTCGATTTTACGAGAGAGAAAATACTCGATATGGCGGCGGCAGGCAAAAAAGCGGGCGCGGAATTATTCGTTCTCGACGACGGGTGGTTCGGATCTCGTAACGACGATAAATCTTCACTCGGCGATTGGACGGACAACGCGTCCAAAACAGGAGGTATTGCCCGCCTTGCCGACGATATACGCGCGACGGGACTCGATTTCGGGATATGGATGGAACCGGAAATGATTTCGCCGGACAGTAATCTTTTCCGCGCTCATCCCGATTACGCTATGGCGATCCCGAACAAAAAACCCTTTCTTCACCGCAATCAGTTGATGCTCGACCTTGTAAACGACGAAGTGAAAAATTTCGTTACGGAAAGCGTCGAAAACGTTATCTCGCTTGTAAAGCCGAGCTATATAAAATGGGATTTCAACCGTGTTATGAGCGATTGTTATTCCGAAAAAGTTTTCATAGGCGAATACTTTTATAAATATATCGCGGCTTTGTACGATATAATGAAAACGCTCACCGACAGACATCCCGAAATCCTTTTTGAAGGCTGTGCGGCGGGCGGAGCAAGGTTCGACCTCGGGATTTTATGTTATTTTCCGCAGATATGGACAAGCGACAACACCGACGCGGCCGACCGCACGATAATACAGACAAACACTTCGATATGCTACCCGCAATCGGCAATGACCGCGCACTTGTCGGCGTCGCCGAATTGTTTCACGAAAAGAACTTTTTCCGCGGAAAACAGATTTAACGCAGCGTGTCTTTTCAATTTCGGATATGAACTCGATTGCTCGCTTTTCACCGAAGAACAGCTGAAACTCGCCGCCAAATTTTCCGATTTCTACAAAAAAAGGCGTGATTATATACAATACGGCGACTTTTATCAGTTAGGCGATACTGCCTCCGTATGCGGATTCGAAACGGTTTCCGCGCGCAAAGACAAAGCTTTGGCGAGCGTAATCGTCGTAAAAAGAGAAAACGGGATATCAAACCGAAAAATTTCGTTTAAAGGTCTTATCCCGACGGAAAAATACAAAGCGACCGTCTACGATAAAACCCTTTCCTTAGCGGACGAATTTATCGCGAGCGGAGAACAATTGTCCTATGGTATTCCGATAGAAAAATACCGCTTATCCGAAGAACTGTGTTCCGACGCCTTTTTCCGTTCTTTTCTTATCGAGTTTACAAAACTTTGTCAAACCCCGAAAACAACGGTATAAATCCGCCCGGAATTCTCATTGAAACTATTGTCCGTCAACAACGCCCGACGTTATTCGTTGAGTAATAAAAACCCTCGTTAATCGACTTATACGAGGGTTTTTTATTTTTTATATTTATAAAATACAGGCGCGCCGCATTTTCTCGGCGCGCCTTATATCTGTTCAATTTACAACGTTTCAGTTGTCTTTCTTCTCGTTTGCGATAACGAACGCGCCCGCAATCAGAAGCGCAACGGCAGATACCGAAATAGTGTTTACCGCGCCGAAGCAGCCTTTCTTCGTCGGTGCGGGGTTTACGGAACCGGAACCGTCCGTCGACTCGTCGGGAGACAAGGATGATCCTTCGCTTCCGGACTCGGTTTCGCTTGCGGATTCGCCGGGAGTTTCGCTCCCCGTTACGGTTACGTTTATAACGTACGCTTCGCACTTGTTACCTGCGGCGTCAACGGCATAAAGCTCTACGGTGTGATTTCCTTCGTTGAGTTTTCCGTCCTCCGTCAAAGCGCCTTCTGACCATTTTACGATGACCTGCACTTCTCCGTCGTTCTTGTCGTAAGCCTTTTCGGAAGAGAAGTCGGGAGCGGAATCGCCTGCCGCGGCTTCGATTGTCATATCCCCGCCGTAAGTGTATTCGGGAGCGGTCGTATCGACGGCTCTCGCATCGTCCGCAGGTCCGTTCCATTTTATGGAAACGTCGGCTATATCAAGACTGCCGTCCGCCTGAGACTGAACGGCGAAACCTACGATTTTATTAAAATCGACATCGCCTGAAATTCCGCCCCAGAGCATACCGTTTATCTCGCCGAAGCAAAGCGCGATATCGAAATACAGCGTGTGCCATTCTCCGTCGGAAACGATATAGGAAGAAATATCCGCGTTGTGATAACCGAGGTTCCAATCCATAAAGTTGGCTAAACCGAAGTTTACCGCTTTATCGAAAACCGAACTCGTTCTGTAAGTTACCGAAACGGTGCCGTTATAATCAACCTCGTCGTATACGTCGAGAAGTCTGTAATCCGCAACGCCGTACTCGAACACTCTCGTAGCGTAGTTGTTCGAATCGAATTTTGCGGTTATATAATACCCTTTTTCGTCGTCTTTCGGCGTTGCTATAAGGTTAGCCTTTTCCTCATCGGTTGCGGCGTTGTATTTAGCCTCGGAAGTGAGCAGCGCGGAAGCGACTTTGGCTTGCCAGCCGTACTTCGGCTCGCCGTCTGCCGCGAATACGTTTTCAGTGAGCGATAAGCTGTGTTCGAAATCCGATACGGTTATTTCGACATTCGTTTTAAGACCGAGATATTCGATTCCGACCGACGTCGTTCCGCTGTAAAGAACGCCCGTGTAATAAGTGTAATCGGTTATTTCCGTTTCGGATCCGTCCGCTTTTACGGCAACGACGACCATTCCGTCTTTTTCAAACTTTTCGCCCGATTTGTATGCCGTTCTGGTCGGATTTGTTTTAACTTTTATGGAAGAATACTCTGCGGTTACGGTAACGTTTATATCCGCGGTATAAGTTGTTCCGTTATAAATCCAGCTTACCGTCACAACCTCGGTGTCCGCGCCAAGTTGTTCGGGAGCAACTTTATAATTCTTGACTTCGACCTTCGTCTCGTCCTCTAAAACGACGTTTACCGTCATACCCGTCGTATCGAAATTATCGCCCGAAGAATATTCGGTTATCGCGCCAAGCGCCTCGATACCCTTTATCCCTTTTTCGTTTACTCCGGATATCTTAACGTCCGCAAAAGAAACGGCGTTGTCACCCTCGCCTGCAGAACCGACAGAAAGACCGATGCCGACGAATTTTGTCCAATCGAACCACTTTTCGCTTACGGAGTTTCCGAACGTACTCTTTGCCGAAACTTCGAGATTAAGCGCGGTGAGCGCGATAGAATAATCTTTCCATTCGCCCGCAACGTAATCGGTTAAAGGAACTTCGACGAAAGCAGATTCGCCCCACTGCCCGCACTCGTAGAAGATTCTGAGTTTGGCATATCTTCCATCTTCCGAAGCGAAATCGAATTTTGCTTTGAAATTAAGCATTCCGCCGCCTAAAAGCGCGGACGTTATATCCGTCTGAGCGATCGTCGCGCGGGTTGCGGTTTTGGCGTTCGTACCGGTTGCATAATAAGCCCCGCCTTCAAACTGCCCGAATGCAAGCGCGGTTCCGTCGGACACGATTTTACCCGAAATTCCCGCGGTGTAAGTTGCCGTCCATGCCGTTCCGGCAGAGTTCGGTGCAGGTTCGCCCGCTTCGGTTATACCGGTGAAAATATCATAACCGGTAACTTTTACGTCCTCGTTTTTGATTGTATATTCTACCCAGACTCTTTTAAATAAGAATGTTCCGCTTGTTCCGATCGCAAAGCCCTTGAATTTTGCGAGCTGCGCGTCCGTAAGCGAAGAAAGATCGTATCTCTTTACGGCATATTCCGAAGCCAATCCGACGGTATCTCCGCTACCGTTTAACGACACAGGCTCCTTCCAGTAATTCGCAAACGTCACAGCCGAAATTTTTGCCAACGAACCTTCTCCTATGGTTTTATACTCGAAGCAAAGTTGCCCGGCTTTGGCTTTTGTAAGGTCGATCGTATCTTTAAGCAGTATAAACCCCGACCACTTGTTCGAAATCGAAATCGCGGTAACGCCGTTATCGTCGGCAACCGTCGCCGTTTCGGCTCCCTGACCGTTAGTAAAATCGAGTTCGCCCGCATTATTGCCGTTGAAGATATCGACTGTAATCGTCTCCTGTGCGGCAGCAGGTTCGCTTCCGCCCGACTCGGCAAACGCCGCGAAAACGGGAATCGCCAGAGACAACGCCGCCACTACCGACAAAAATGTCAACCATAAACTTTTCTTTTTCATATTTCCCTCCTTGGAAACTTTTTATTTTATCTTTTCAAAATCCGAAAAATCAGACTTTAAACCTTTTTTTTGTGGACAATCAACCATATTGTCGCCGCCGCGAAGAGAATTATCGCAAACGATATTCCGAAACCTACAACGCCCTTGCAACCTTTTTTGCCGCCGGAAGGATCGGATTCGGAAGGAGATTCCGTAGTCGGCTTATCGTCGGCGTTTTTTGCCGAAGTAAGCTTATAGATAAGCTCAGCCGCCTCGCCCCTTATAACGACGTCGTTCGGCTTTGTCGCGGCGATATCGTCGGCAGTAATTACCCCCACCGAGACAAGCCCCGCAAGCATGGCTTTATCCGCATCGCTCCATTCGCTTACGTCTGCACCTGCTAAAACCGATTCGCTTTCGTTTACGGTTATGCCTTTCGCCTTAACGGCTTTGTAAAGAGCGAAATACGCCGCCTTATAATTAAGTTTATCGTAAGCTTTTATCTGTAAACCGTCCACAAGCCCGTATTCGCGAGCTGTTTTGAACTGTTCGTAAGCCCAATGAGCGGAGTTTGCGTCCGCATAAGCTCTCTTTCCGCCCGTAAGCCCGGACGCTTTTACCACCGCGCCGATAAAATCGCCTTTTTCCGTATCTTCCTCGGTAAGGAAAAGCGTTTCGGTTTTTGCGGGCAAATAGTTTCTGACGGCTTCCACCGCGTTTTCATACTCTCCGCCGATATCGCGATAAGAACCGAATTCGGGCTTGACGTCCGATTTTTTGGTTCTTACTATTTCATAATAAGAGGTATTGTCGCCCTTTTTCAAGGTGATCACGGTATATCCGTTATCGTCTTTTCCGACGGTTGCCGTTCTGTCCGCCACTCTCACGCCCGAACTGTTTAAAACGTAAACCTCGAAATCGTCGTAAGTTTTCAAAGTTACCTTGCCGAGAACGGGCTGAACGAGAACGGGAGCCGTTCCGAGCGAAGTTATCGTCGTTCCGTCCGAAGAAATTTCCGCGCCGGTGTTTCTCGATTGTCCTATCGCCGTTATAAGAAGTTTATCCGCCGAAGCTATTTCGGGATTAACCCCGTCAGCTCCCGCGCCGAGCGCGCTTACCGTAACCTGTGCGTACGGAGTGTCGATTTTTATATCGACGTCGTTTAAAAGTATGTTATGTCCGCCGATATAACCGACCGCACCCTGCGTGGATTTCGTGTTTACGGTAAAGGTTTGTTTACTCTCGTTCCAGATCATTTCACCGCCCTCGCTGATAAGCTGTAAGTGAAGAATCTTTTCAAGAATTTCAACGTCGCTCTCCACGTCCGAGATATCGAAATCGCCGCTTTGGAAAAGAACGTTTCCGTCCTTATCGGCAAAATAAACGCCCGTTTTTCCGACGACGTAAGTCCCCTCGGGAAGACCTAATATCTGATTTTTGTAATCCATGGCGTCGTCCACGGTGATTACTCTGTAATATCCTATTTCCGCTTTTGTTATCTCCGCCCTGTGATAAAGAAGAGACGCGGAAGTAATCGTGGAGAATCTGCCGGGATGATCCATTATTATAAACGAGTTTGTTATCTGATTGGTTCTGTTGTCGAGCGCCTTGTTCATATACGTGAACGCGGTGAGGCTCCAACCCTGATAAGAGTAGATTGCCGAAGCTATAAGATTAAATTCCGCGCTGTGAATATTCGGCTCGGCTATAAGCGATTCCGTTACTATATAAGGAAGCCCCATAAGTTTTCTGAACGAAGCGGCGGCAAACGTGTTTCCGCCTACGTCTTTGAGCGTACTGTTTCCGTTGGAAACCGCCGTACCCACCTGATATTCGGTACCCGTCGTCGGGTGAGACTGATAGGTGTGGCGAGCGATATAATCGTAATGCGCGTTAAGGAACAAATCCGAACGGTCGTCGTTCGAAAAGTTCGTTCCGCCGGTTATAGGACAATCCACTCCGAGTCCGCCTGCCGAAACGGGCTGTTTTGCCCATTCGTAGATGTCGGAGTAAAAATTCTCCATAAGCGTATAGAAAAATTCAAAACCGTCGGCGCAACGCCTTGCGGAATATTTATCGCTTAAAAAGTCCCCGTTGATGAGAATCGTAGCGTCCGCCAGACTTTCGTTTCTGCTGTCGAATCCCGTTTTACCGTCCTCTTTCCACGCCGCTTTTATGGCGTTTTCGGTTTCTTTAACGGAAAGCGTGCCGTTCGGATTATATTTCTTCGTTAAAAACCCGGCGTATTTTTTCTGCGCCATGAGCTTATATTTTTCGGATTTGAACTGATACGCCGCGCTGTCGTCGTATAACGTCATGAGGTTGGATTCGTTCGTGACCTCGACGATCGCAAGCACGCGGTCCTCGGCAAGTTTCGTTCCCGTGTACGGGTTGATTTCGCCCATAACTTTTTGCAAAAGCGTTTTCGTGGATTGCTGAAGGCGTTCGTCGATATAAACTTCCATCTTTAAGCCTTGCGAAATATCCGCAACTTCTTCTTCCGTAAGCTTATCCTCGGTAACGTCCTTTGAAGCAAATCTTCCGCCGAGCAGAACGAAATCAATGTAAATTCCCTTTTCTTTGCAAAGCGACCAGAAATAATTAAACTGATCGAGCTGCTCTTCGGCAACGTCCTTGCTGTTTCCGTTATAACCGAATATATTCGGATAATAAAAAGAGGAATCCCAGTCGAGAATACGTATAAGGTTATATCCTCCCGCGGCAACGGCGTCTATGAGCGTTTTTGTTTTTTCTTTGGTCTGGAAAAGCGAATACGCATTTATGTTCACTCCCCAGAAATTTGCTTTCGTTCCGTCCGCAAACACGAAATCGTCCCCTTTCACCCCGACTTTTCCGTGGTCGGTTTTATCGAGAAGGTAAGATACGTCGAGCGGAGTTCCTATCATCGCTTTAAGATCGGCAAGCTCATAAGCGTACCAATCGTCGGTATCGGGCGAATAAATATTTTCGCGTTCCGCCATAAACATTCCCTTTCCGCCGAAATCAGCCGCCGTAACGGCAACTATCATACACGCCGCGACGTCGGAAGTTATTTCGCATTTAAGCTCTTTCACCTTTTTCGTCGGTTCGGGATTTACGAAAGCAAACATATTAAGGCTTATACCCATTCCGAAACCGGACGCCTCGGGGGTCGTACCTTTCCATATTATCGGATTTACGGGAGATTCGCCGTTGCCCCACCATTCGTAAATATGCCGGTCTATCATTATATCAACGGCTTCGCTCGAGCCGTCTTCGTACACCCAGGTATATTTTGCGATATTTTTAGTCGTAGCCCAGGCGGCGTTATGAATGATATATAAACCGTCCACGGTAAGATTTACGGGAATAGTTACGCTTTCGAGGAACTGTTTACTCGTCGTCACCTTCCCGCTTCTTAAACCGATAACCGATTTATTGTTGTTTTCTTCCTGAACGATCATATCGAACGGAACGCCGAAAAACTCTTGTTTCCCGACGAGATCGAACCCGGTAAGCTCGTTGTCGCTGCCCTGATTCGTCCAGCCGATTCCGCTTCCCCCGTAATATCCGGAAGTTGCGAGATTTCTTAAATCGATAGTCGTGAACGTCGCCTGCTTTTTACGTTCCTCGTAATCCTTTGCGGGGATAACGGTTACGCCGAGGTTTTCGTCATCCATATTTCCGTAAACGAACTTCATGCCGTCATACTGCACGGTAGGAGTAACTTTCGTGTTTGCGTCGTTCATCATATGCGCGAAACCTATTGCGCAAACTTTCGATAAATCGACGGGCGTGTCCTTGACTTTAACATTATTTTCGTTGACGTATTCGCCGCTTGAAGAGAACGCCGTAAAAGGCACCTGAACATATTGCCATGCGCCTGTTATAGTCGTGTCGACGTACGCTTTGAGCTGTACGTTACTCCTTATATAACGTTGATTTGCGGGATATCCTGCATATTCCGCCCCGCGGGATTGGAAAAGATAGATATTAAAAAAGCTCCCCGGAACGTCGTTTAACTTTATCCAGAATTCCACCGCGCTTTTTTTGTAAAAATCCTCGTAAGTTTCGCCCGAAAATCCTTTTCCCGAATAAATATCGAATTCCTTTCCGAAATCGATATAAAATTCCGTGTTTGCGGTTTTCGTACAATCCAGAGCAATATTTTTCCCGTTGTTTTTATCGTCGGAAGAGTCCGTATACTCAGGATCCGTATTTTCCGAACCCCAAACGAGCCGCATACCCACGCCAAACCCCTCTTCGTAGATCGAAATAAGGGTTTTCGCGCCTTCTTTTTCCGGCGCGACAAGCTCAGCTTTAGCCGTCATTCCGTAAACGGATACGCTTACGCACAGCATAATCATAACCGAAAAAACGATTGTCAAAGTACGTTTGATTTTTTTAGTCACATTTCCTCCTTTATACCGAGAAGAATATCCGGATAATTTATCTTTTAATATCCGGAAACCCGTTCGGCTCGGCGTAAAACGCGTTATAACAAACGCCGATTTGCCCGTTTCCGAATATAAGTATATAATCAAACGCCTTCCAAAGATAGCGGAAAACTTATCGCTTTTTTTTGAAATCTTATTTTTTAGTTGTTTTATCCGATGTCATAATCGTCCGTTTTAAACCGCATAAAACGGCACTCTTTTGCCCGCAGTATGGCAAAAAATAAAATAAATTTAATAAAAAATTCGTTTTATGCTCTTTAAAAACACAATTTTACGCGTTCAGTCATTTTATTAAAATCTTAACAAGCCGTCTTAAAAATCTTATGTATCTTTGCTATGCCGGTCAAGAATAATACACCCCGCCAAAACGCCGATATTTCCGCGCTTTATGCCGAATTCGCCTTCGCCCGTACCACCCGGTACGAACAAAGTCGCCTTCGACAGAAATCATCGAAAACAGCGTCATTTTGGTTTTCTGCAAGTCTTGCAACGCGTTTCAGATTAAAATACGGCGCACTCGTCTTTTTATTTTCAAGATCAAGCGCGCCGTCGTCAACGACGACATCTCCGGTTAGCAGCTCCGAAACGAAAAAAAAGATCGAACTACAAAATTAGCCCGATCCGTTTTGGTGCCGCTGAACCAACCTCAGTTGAACGCTCGAAAAATAAAAGAAACCTGAAACAAAATCACTAAATAGTGTCTCGTTTTAGGTTTCTTTTGGTGGGCAGGGGTGGAGTGCGAGAGATTGTCATGGGGGCTCTCTCTTTCTCGACTATCTCCAATCTCTCGGCGGCGAGCATAGCTTCTCCGCTTTCATTTCAATAACCGTGAACGCTTCTCTTGTTATCGTCTCCGCATGGCTCTTGCTGCGAACCACCGCGGCGGGACTCATCTCACCCCTGCGCATAAAAATATATCCGCCGTCCCTTTGGGACAACGGATATACTTGGTGGGCAGGGGTGGATTCGGACCACCGAAGTCAGGTGACGACAGATTTACAGTCTGTTCCCTTTGGCCGCTCGGGAACCTACCCATATATGGAGCTGGCGATTGGAATCGAACCCACAACCTGCTGATTACAAGTCAGCTGCTC
>JAJWOJ010000366.1 GCA_021635425.1 Clostridiales bacterium
AAATAAAAGAGATAATCGGCGTTCTCGATGCGAAAATCGACGAAGAGAATAAGTCGCTTATTTATATCGTTGACGCAAACTCGGGCGATTATGAAATTTTCAGCTCGGTTATGCATCTTTTGGAAGACGAAGGCGTCGATCTGGTTTTTGAAGACGAAAAAATCGTTCCCGAAGAAGTTAATGAGATCGAGTCTGAAACCGAAGAGGTTTTTGCCGATGAAAAAGAAGAATCCGAAAAGAAGGAAAAAAAATACGAAAAGATAGAAAATATTGTTGTTCTGTCTTTATCTGCCGTGCTTATCGTTCTGGGATTTATTTTTGATAAACTCGGATTTTCTGCGGCGAGATGGGTATATATGTTCGGTTATGCGTTTGCGGGTTATGAAACACTGTATTCGATGATCACCGATATTTCCGAAAAAAGATATGCGGGCGAAAAAATAATCGTTCTTGCGGCTTCGTTTTTGCTCTTGTTTATGGGTAACGGATTGCTTGGTTCTGTTATTTTATTCGGATTTTCTTTGATTTCGTGTTTATATTCCGCATTCGGAAATATAACCGACAGGCTTAGCGATCTGGGCGTCGGAAAAGACGATATCAAAAGCGAAACAAAAGAAAGCGATTATTTCGTAAAGAAAAAAGCCTTTATATATGACGTGGTTATTGTTGCGATCGGGCTTTTGATAATCTTTTTATTGCCGCTTACGTCAATTAAGCAATATTGGAATGTTCTAACTCAAAAATGGTTAAATGTCGGAATTGGTTTTATCGTTATTGCTTTTGCGGGATTTAGGGTAAAATCAGTTTTAACAAGTGTCGTTTTTGCTCGGGTAAACGCATACGGAGCGGGTGCGGATTTATCGGACTGTTCCGTTTTGGATAAGCTATCCCAAAAGAATAAAGTATGTTTCGGAAAAACGGGAGTAATAACAGAAACCGAAGGCAGAGTAGTCGAGATTTCGGGAGATAAAGAACTTATTGCCAAAATAGCGGTTTCTGCCGAAAACGGCTTGAAAGATTCTGTCGCGCAAACAATTCTGAATCGTTTTAAAGACGTCGAACCTATGACGATTTTAAACAAAAAATACGTTGAGGGCAGGGGAGTATCTTTCGAATCCGACGGAAAAAATTATATCGTCGGAAGTAAAAAATATTTAAACAAGAACGATATCGAAGTTACGGACGAAATCGAACATTCGGCTGTGCATATTGCCGAAAACGGAAAAATCATTGGAGCGATTTATATCGATTTCCCGATAAAAAGCGATGCCGAAGGCGTTGTAACCGAACTCGGAGAAGATTTGGGAATAAGTAGCTGTATCGTGAGTGCGGATACGGTTAAAGTCGTTGAAAACGCTAAAAACGCTATAGGCGCGGAAAGTGCCGTCGCGGGTGCTTCCGCGGCGTATAAGGCTGAATATTCTCAAAAAGACGGTATATTGTACGTCGGTAACGAGAACGGTGACAAATCGGCTTTGGATAAGCTTGACGTGTCGATAACGCTCGGCGACGCTGACACCTGCAGAAAAAATAAAGGCAGAAAGTGCGCATGCGTCAAAAACGGTGACATCAAAGTTGTGCCTTATCTTTTGAAGCTTGCCAGAAGAATGAAAAAGATTGAAAATCAAAACAAAATCATTTGTTTTGCGTTTAAGGCGGTTGCATTGACGCTCGGCGTTATGCTTAGCTTGCTTTTAAGCTATTATTATGCTTTCGTGTGGGCTATTCTTGTTAACGCTTTGGGCGATCTTATTGTTTTCCTTAACTCTTGCCGCAATCTCACGGAAGCGGTATAACGTCGGAAACGGTCAGTATCTTTTCGATAACATAAAATTCAATATCGACTTCGGCAAAGCGCATTCTGAATTTTTTGCCGTCTTCGGTATAGGATGGGCGGGGATCTTCTGCAAGGCAGTCGATTGCCGCCTTTCTTTTTTCCTCGGGTAATCTTTCAAGGAGTTCCGTCGGAAAAACAACTTGCAACCTGTAGTCTTTGGTGTTTTCCGTGAAACCTTCCGTCGCGTCGGTGTGGCAATCCGAATACGGAATATACGGCTTAATATCGTAAATCGGCGTACCGTTCAATATATCAACGCCCGAAACAATAAGGCATGCGCCTTCGTTTGTCATTTCGATTTTTTCAAGTTTAACGGAAGAAAGCCCCAAATTATTCGGTCTGTATGGAGACCTCGTCGCAAAAACGCCCATCCTTTTGTTTCCGCCGAGTCTCGGCGGACGGACGGTGGGGGAGAATTTGTCTCTATGAGCAAGCGTAAAATCAAATATAAGCCATATATAGTTAAAGTCTTCAAGTCCGCGAATCGCTTCGATATCTCTGAATTCGGGTTCGAAGATAATTTTTCCCGTTAAAGACGGAACTCGTCCGCTTTGTCTCGGGATCCCGAATTTATCCTTGAAATCGGTATATATTTTTGCAATTGGTTTTAAAGAATTGTTTTGCATAGCGTAATTTTTTTATACTCCCGATGTATAAGCTACAT
>JAJWOJ010000367.1 GCA_021635425.1 Clostridiales bacterium
AGCATGCCGTTCGGTTTCAGCGAATAGCCGCCGAGAACTCCCGCCCAGAAGACGTTTTCACAGTCGATTTTGCCGTCTTTTCTCGTTTTGGAAAACGTGCAGGTCAGTTGCTCGAATCTCGTCGGTTGGGCGAAGTAATCTTTAAAGTAATTAAGCGAAAATTCAAAACCGCAAACGCCGTAATACGAGCCGTCCGCTCCGTACAAGGGGGTGAGCCACGCCATCGCCTGTTCGCTTGTTCCGCTAAGCGTGAAAATACCGGTTAAAACCGATTTTTTTTCTTTTACGGTCGTATCGCCGAAGAAGTCTTTCAATTCCGACACGAATTCGGTTTTGAATTTCAACCGCCATTTACGATGCGGCATTATGCCGTTTTTTCTTCCGAGTTCCGCGCTGCCCCGAAACAGAAGCAACGTTTCGTCGGTGCGGTCGAGTGTGCTGCGTTGAAAGTATAATCCCGTTCTTGATTTTTTATGGTCTGCTTCTCCCGTGTTTACCGTTGCGTTAAGCATTATAAACGCGCCCGACGCGTCCGCTTTCAGTAGTTCTTCTTTAAGTTTAGGAAAAAGTGCTTTTTGCACGCCTTCCGAATACAATTGAGAATCGTTGAGCGTGCTTATATGAATCTCGTTTTCGGCGAGGTAATCGTCTATTATAGCCGAAGCGTCGGTTGCGAGCATTTCGTTCATCATCGACAGATCGTCAAAGAATTTTTCGACTTGTCTTGTATAAAATTCGTTCTGAAATGTAAGATTGTTTAAATATTTTGCCGTCGTCGTCGAAAATTGCCCCACGAAAAACAAGCCGATTCCGATAAACAAAACGACAACGAGAACAAGCGTAAGCATATATAATAAAAGCTTACGATGCATAGAAGTTTTCTTTTTTCTGAAATCTATGAGCTTCATATTGGGGTTGCTCCGATGTTTTCGCGTCAGCCGACGTCAGCCGCAATTACTTGCCGCCGATAAGCGCGGTTTCCATTTCCGCAACCAGTTGTTCGCAGGTTGCGCCTTTTTCGTATCTTTGTTCGAGCGTACTCTGAATGTTTCGGATTTTTTCGTATAAAGCGTACACTTTGGTATAATAACCGTCAAAACTCGGTTCTTTTTTAAAGGTACAGTTCGCTACGGTTAAGGTAAGAGACTTATAAAGGTTTCTGTATGCTTCCGATCTGAAAGAATTATCGCCGATTTTGTCAAAAGCCCCCGTTCTTACGGGCATATAACCCGTTGAAAGGACAAATTCCGTATTGCGTTGCTCTTCGGTAAACCATTTTGCGAAAACGGTTGCCGCTTCGGCTTTGACGTCCGTCGTTTTATAAGCGCAAAGACCTACGCCCGATTGCGTTGCTACTTTTTGCTTGCCGCTCTGTTGCGGCATGGGCAGAACTTTCAGATTCATGGTTTCCGACGTGTTATCGGGGTAGGTGATTTCGTCGTTGTAATAGAGTACGGACGCCGAAGAGCCGATCCCCGCACAGGTTTGTCCCGTCATAACCTGCGTGTTGGAATACAAATCTGATACGACTATATGCCCCTTGGCGATAGACGTTGCAAACATGTCGTATGCGTCTATCAACGCGGTGTTGTCTGCGCCGTACCAGCCGTCTTTGTAAATTATCTCCTCTCCTTCGGATATGGCGCACAGTTCGGCAAGCCTGATGAGATAATCTATCGCGCAGAACGGTTTGCCGCCCGACCACTCGTAATATTTTTCGGCAACGGCAAAAAAACCTTTCCAGGTTGCGAGGTCGGAAAGCAAAACGTTTTTGGCAGCGGCGAATCTGTCGAAAACTCCGCCTGCGATGAAGAGCATGTAAGTCGATTTTGAAACGGGGAAAACGGAAAGATTGCCGTCCACGTTTCCGTCGCTCAGAAAGTCGGGGACGAAAGCGCCGAGTTCGGTCGCGGAAAAATAATCGTTCCAGTTCAGAAGATTATTCGCCCCGAGGCTGCGCGCGTCGCTCGAATGGCAAAAGAACAAATCGGGCATTTCCTTGGACCCCGCTTTGTCGGTTTGCGCGTCTTTGAGCTTTTTGCCTATCTGCGAGGCGTTAGACATCAGCGTTACGTTTATTACTATTCCCTTTTCTTTGCCGACCGTCGAGTTGAATTGCTCGATGTAAGCGTTCATCGGCGAATCCACCTGCTCGCCGTAAACGTGCCACATGGTAAGGGTGGTCGGCTTCCCGGGATTTAGCAGAGTAGCTTTTTTGCCGCATGCGGTAAAAGTAAAAGGTATTGCGATCGTCATCGCGAAAGCGATAAGCATTGAAATTGTTTTTTCGGCAACGTGTTTCATGTCGGATTCCCACTCTCGTATTTTAAAGGCTCGGATGCCCGTTTTTTTTAAAAAAAAGAAATTTTTTTAATTTTCCCCACCTTTTAGCGGTTTGGGTGGGGGACAAATAATCGTGTTTCTGATATTCTTGCCATGCCGGTCGGGAATAATAAGGATTCCGCAAAGGCGCGGCACTTGTCTGTATTGTAT
>JAJWOJ010000368.1 GCA_021635425.1 Clostridiales bacterium
CGATTACAGATTTTTAATGATTCTTTCCGCATGTTCTGAACATATTCGGTATTTTTAGTTAATAATTGATTGATTCCGTTCAATTATACACGCACTTTTTGCAATTGAAAATTTGTCGGATCAGGCGAATTTCGCCGCATCGTGCATATCCGGGACGGGCGGATTTCCGTTACCGTTAACAATCGTTTCATGCCCGATTTATCGCAACATTGCGGTACTTACGATGCAGACGACGGAAGGATAACCGACACAACAAAGTGAAACAAATGCAGCAAAGCTAAGCGCCCGAGGGAAGTTCCCTCGGGCGCGACTTTTTATACGATTTATCAATCTTTTCTGTTAAGTATGGAAATGTCGAGTTCAAGCCCGAGTTTGCCGTCGTTTCCTTTTTCGACGGTAACCTTGCCGCTTTCGTCTTTGATAACCTTTCTGTATTTTCCGCCCGTTATCAGACCGCAGATATCGAAACTGTAATTATCTCTGTTTTCGAGGTAAGGTTTAAGCTCCTCGACGTTCGCGGGATCGACGTAGCCGACATGGTGCAAAGCCTTCATATCCCAATCGTAGATATAAACTTTTACCTTATCCCCGTCGAGAACGAGACCCGTGCGCTTGAATTCCTGCTCGGCGTATTCGTATACGGTGTCGTTTTCGTACTCTTCTTTAATCTCGCTCATCTTAAGCCCGTCGAACTTATCGATGTAACCGAGCTTTACGCCCTGTTTGATTTCTTCGTCGAGAATATTTTTTACTTTGATACCCTCTTCGTTGTTTTTATCCGTGCCGATAACCGCCGCCGTGCAGTTGAACAGAATTTCGTTAGGTCTGTAAATAAGCTTTCTGCCGCGCTTTACGCAGATTTTCGCAAGCACTTCTTCGAGATTTTCGGGCGCGGTGAGTTTAAAACCCTCTTTTTCGGCGGGTTTCTGCTCCTGTTTTTCTTCTTCGTCCTCTTTATCGGCCGCCTCTTCGACTGCTTCTTCGACAGATTCCTCCACGTCGATTTTTTCGTCCGCGGGGACTTCTTTTTCGGTCTCTTCAAACGTCACTTCTTCGGGAGTTACGGTTACGACGTCTTCAACGACTTTTTCGTCTGTAACTTCCGCTCCGTCCGTTTCGGCTTCCTCCACGGCTTCTTCGACGTCGATTTTCTCGTCTGCGGGGACTTCCTTTTCGGTTTCTTCAAAAGTCACTTCGTCGGGATTTACCGTTACGGTATCTTCGACGATTTCCTCCTCGGCTCCCGCCTCGGTCTCCGACTTCAACGCTTCGACTTCTTCCTCGCTTCCGTCAAGACTGCCCTCTTCGTTTAATATCTCGTCTATCTCTTCGTCTGCGGCTTCGAGGGGAACTTCTTCGGCTTCTTCGGTTTCATCCGTGACCTCTTCGATTTCTTCCTCCACGTCTTCCGCATCTTCTGTATTTTCGGATTCTTCGGAAATTTCTTCGGCTTCCGCTTTATCGGCTTCCTCGGACATCTCTTCCTCGCCCGCCGTCTCCGCTACTCCGCCCTCCAAGTTCTCCTCCGCGTCGGCTTTCAAGGCTTCCCCGACAGAATACTCGACGTCGATTTTTTCGTCCTTAGAAACCTCTTTTTCGGTTTCGTCAAAGGTCACTTCATCGGGCGTAATCGTTACCGTATCTTCAACGACTTTTTCGTCCGTAACTTCGGTATCGTCCGTTTCGGCTTCCTCCACGGCATTTTCGACGTCGATTTTTTCGTCCGCGGGAACTACCTTTTCCGTTTCGTCGAAAATTACTTCATCGGGAGTTACCGTTACGGTGTCCTCAACGATTTTTTCCGTCTCCTCGACATAGCCCGATTTTGCGCCTGCGTTCACTTCGATGGTTTCCGCAGTGTTTTCCCCGTTCACTTTATCTGCGGATTTAAGGTTTTGTTGCAACCTTATCATTCCGCGTTTTTTAATTTTGCGCATACTTTTTCTCCGAATGATATTTACGTCGCGGCGTCGGATTTTGTTTCGCGAACCGTTCGACGTATTCCAAGTATAGATTATCGCAACCGCGTTGTCAAACGATTTTAATAAAAAAATCAGGATTTCACAATGTTTTTAATGCCCGTTTTTTGCCGCAAAACAGGCAAAAAACGGGCATTGAACATCGTAAACCCCTATATAAGTCGTTTAACCCGAATATTTCTCCGATTGAACCCTGATAAGTTCCTCGTCCGAAAAATAATTTATTTTCATCGCCGTTTTCACATCCGACAAAGTTGCGGCAGCCGCGCGCTCCGCCTTTTCGCTTCCGCGCTTTAAAATATCGTAAACCGCGGGGATGTCCTTTTCGTATTCCTTCCTTCTCGCCCTGATCGGTTCGAGAATAGATTGAAGAACTTCGTTTAAAAATCTCTTCACTTTCATATCGCCGAGTCCGCCGCGCGTATAGTGAGCCTTAAGCTCGTCGAGGTTTTTATAGTCGGGAAGGAAAGACGCAAAATGGGCGACGGTTGGGAACGCGTGGAGATAAGTGAA
>JAJWOJ010000020.1 GCA_021635425.1 Clostridiales bacterium
TGTCTGTCTCCGTCGCGGCTAAGCGATAAGCGAGCGGAGTGGTGTTTTCCGATTTTTTAAAATTACGGAAAAAGTTAATCGCGTCTTCATAGCCGCACTTCTCGGCGATTTCGTTTATGCTCAGATCGGTTTCTTCCAGAAGATTTTTTGCGAGCGTCATGCGGCATCTCGTAACGTATTGCATGGGCGAAAAGCCCGTGTATTTTTTGAATATGTGCGATACGTAATATTTATTGACGTACAGCCTTTCGCATATGTCTTCGATTGTATTTATGGAAGTGAAGTTGTCTCTTATATAGTTATAAATTTCCGAAAAAGCCGGGTTTTTGACGAGCGTCGTCTCGCTTATTTCCGTTTTTCTCAAAATTTCCGTAAGCAGAATTTTAACGTAAAAATCCGCCATCATTTCGCTGTACGGCACGGCACTGTTCTGGGTTTCTTTCAGAAGCGACGAAAAAAGATAATCGAATCTTCCGATATCGTCTCCCGTCCGCACGACGGGGTCATGCCCTTCGGGAAACAGGTAGTTTTCCGGCAATTGATTTATTTTTAAGCCCGACGCCGCAAAAAACGTCAGTTCCAAAGGTTCGCTTCCGTTGGTGTATTCGCGGTGAAGAACGTTCGGCGGATAAACGACGACGTCGCCTTTTTTCACGTCGTAAAGATTGTCGCCTATTTTTATGTGTCCGGCGCCGGAAGTAACGAAAACTATTTCCAGAAAGTCGTGTTTATGGTAGTTTTCCGACCATTGTTTGGTTCTCTGAAGCTTTCCCGCATATAAAACTTTTGTGTTGAATCGCAACGGTTTGGATTTCGCCGGAGTGTAATGTTCGCGCTGCGCTCCGTCGGGTAAATGCAATTCTTCGCTCATCTTTCCTCCCGTAACGTGCCTGCAAGGTTGAGTTTTAAATTCTTCCCGTCAGGCGCTTTCTTTCCCTTTATCGTTTTCATTATAACATAGCGCGCGCGTAAATTCAATCTTTTTTCGGGAAAAGTTGCATTTCTTGACAAATTTTCAGAACAACTTATGCAATGTATTTTATTGTACACGGAAAACACCAATTTTTATCATGATTTTTTCTGCAAAAAAAAGCCGACACTTTTTGCTATTGAAACCGTGTGAACGTTGTGTTATGCTAAAAACAGACCGAGGCAAACGAAATTCGCTTGCGGTCGAATACAGGAAGAGGGAAGAGAAATGAGTGTATTGCTTGAAATGAAAGGGATTTCCAAGCGATTCCGCGGAGTTCACGCCTTAAAGGGAGTAGACTTCGATTTGCGGGAAGGCGAAGTTCACGCGCTCGTCGGAGAGAACGGCGCGGGAAAATCGACGCTTATGAAAGTGCTTACGGGAATCCACCAACCGGACTTTGGGGAGATTTTTTATCTCGGCAAGCCTTACGCCGTCAAAGATATCGGCGAAGCGCAGGCTCTCGGGATAAGCATGGTTCACCAGGAACTCAACATGATGAACGATCTGACCGTCGCGCAGAACATTTTTATCGGCAGAGAGATCAGATCGGGGCTGTTTATCAAAGACAACGATATGGTAAAAGAGGCCCGCGCGATTTTCGATCGTATAGGAATAGACATCGATCCGAAAATCAAGCTCGGTAGGCTTACCGTAGGTAAACAGCAAATGGTCGAAATCGCGAAGGCGGTGTCGAGAGATTGTAAAATTCTCGTTCTCGACGAGCCTACGGCGGCATTGACGCAAAGCGAAATCGACGAATTGTTCCGCATAATGCACGACCTTAAGTCGAAGGGCATCGGAATGATTTACATCTCTCACAGAATGGACGAAATAAAGACGATTTCCGACAGAATCACCGTCATGAGAGACGGCGAATACGTCGGAACGGTTGATACGGATTCGGTCACGAAAGACGAAATCATCAACATGATGATAGGAAGAGTCGTTTACGAAGACCCGAAAACGCACAGCGAAGTTCCCGAGGACGCGGAAGTCGTTTTAGAAGTAAAACATTTAACTTCGGGTAATCTTTTCAAAGACGTAAGCTTTAAATTGAGAAAAGGCGAAGTTCTCGGCTTTTCGGGGCTTATGGGCGCGGGCAGAACGGAAGTGGCGAGAGCCGTTTTCGGGGCAGACCCCATAGACTCGGGCGAAATTTACGTAAACGGAAGACCGGTAACGATAAAATCGCCTAAGGACGCCGTAAATCTCGGGATAGGTTATCTTTCCGAAGACAGAAAACGTTACGGGCTGATGCTCGACAAATCGGTTGCGGAGAACACCGCGCTCGCGTCGCTTGACAAATACATAAAATTCGGTCTTATCGACGACAAGAAGATAAAAGAGGACGCGCAGACCGAAAACGACAAGCTGAGAACGAAAACTCCGTCCATGGATCAGGCTCTTAAAAACCTTTCGGGCGGAAACCAGCAAAAGGTAATCATTGCGCGCTGGCTCATAAAAAACAGCGATATTCTTATTTTCGACGAGCCGACGAGAGGAATCGACGTCGGGGCGAAAAGCGAAATCTACACGCTTATGAACGATCTCGCGAAAAGAGGAAAATCGATAATCATGATTTCTTCGGAACTCGTGGAAGTCCTCAGAATGAGCGACAGAGTGCTTGTAATGTGCGAAGGCAGAAAAACGGGCGAACTCGATATTTCCGAAGCAAGCCAGGAGAAAATCATGCAGCTTGCCACTCATCGCGAAAACGCGGTTTGCTGAAATACGAAAATATATAATTTACGGGAGAAAACAGTATGAATAACGAAAAGAACACAAACACATTCGGCGCAACGCTCAATATGCGCGGCAAAATGCGTCGGGCAGGCGTAAGAACGGCAGACTATCTCAAAGTCAACGGCAAGCAGAACATGATAATAATCGGGGCTACCATTTTCCTGTTTATTATCTTCACTATCATCAATCCGAGTTATGCGGAAAGCTCTAACCTTTTAACGATGGTTAAATCGTTCGTGCCGTATGCGATTTTAGGTCTCGGCGTAACGTTCGTCATCGCGACGGGCGGAATCGATTTGTCCATCGGAACGGTTATGTTCGCGTCCTCCGTTATAGCGGGGGCGATCGTCGGAAGTTCGACGACGATGACTTCAAATCTCTGGCTTGTCATTCCGATAATGCTTTTAGTCGGATTGCTGTTCGGGTTTTTAAACGGATTTCTTGTTGCGAAATGCAAACTTCCTCCGTTTATCGCAACGCTCGGCACGATGTTGTTCTCACGCGGAATATCCGCGGTTATATCGCAGGTGATAACCGGCGCTTCGACGGCTGTCAAATATCCCTCCACAGGGTGGCTACAAAGCGTGTTTTCAAATCTTAACGGATTCCCTATAGGTCTTGTCTGGGTTTTGGGGCTTACCGTTATATGTATGGTTCTCATGTTCAAAACCAAAGTCGGAAGATACATTCTTTCGATCGGAAGTAACGAAGAAGCAACTCGTCTTTCGGGTATCGACGTAGATAAATTCAAGATGATCGCTTATGTTATCGGCGGGCTTTTCGCGGGTATTGCCGCAATCTTCTGGACGGCGACGAATCCCTCCATTCCTCTTTCGGAAGGAAGCGGAAAGGAACTCGACGCGATCGCCGGCGTTTATATCGGCGGAACAAGCACGACGGGCGGATTCGCTTCGATAGTGGGAACGATTTTCGGCGCGATTATTCTCGTCGTAATTCGTCAGGGACTTAACTTCATGCTCGTTCAGTTCAACTCGACTTTATCGCCCACGTTCATAACTTATGCCGTTACGGGCGTCATAGTCGTAGGCGCGGTACTTCTCGACGTTTTGAAGAGACAATCGGCTAACCGCGTAAGACAGGAAAAGAAAGCGGAAAAGTTTGCAAGAAAGACAAAGGAACGCATCGCGGAACTCAATCTCGAAAAAGACTACGCGCTTTCCGCAAAAGGTAATGCCGAGGCGGACAAGAGAGTTAAAGAGATAGACGATGAAATCGCATCTTTGAAAGCGGAGTTAAAGAACAAACTCCCCGCGCTCAAAGCCGAAGACAGGGCGGAAGCGGAAGAAGAGAAAAAACGCAAAAACGAAATAAAGGCGGCGGAGCAATCCGAAAAACACGCTTTGAAAAAATAATTAAAAACAATCAAAAAAATATATTAAACGGAATTTACGCCTTACGGCGCGAATTATAAAAAATATGTTTCGAGGAGGAAACAGAAAATGAAACTTAAAAAAATACTCGGCATTGCCATGGCAGCCACACTCTCTGCGGCGTTACTTTTAACGGGTACGTCCTGCGGAAAGAAAGACGACGGGAAAAAGACTATAGCAGTTATCGCCAAGGGTGAAACGCATGCGTTCTGGCAAGCCGTTAAGGCGGGAGCCGTAGAAGCGGGAGCGAAATACGGTTATGAAGTAACGTTTGCAGGCCCCACCGCCGAAAGCGAAACTTATATTCCCGAACAGCGCGAAAAGTTACAGTCGGCTTTAAACAACAAATCCACGAAAGCAATCGTTCTCGCAACGATCGGTCAGGGTTTTGCGGACGAACTCGTAACCGCATACAACAAGAAAATTCCCATCGTAGAGTTCGATAGCGGACTTTACGCTAACCGTGCAGACGTAACGCCGGGCAAAGATCCCACGATCGGAAAAGTTGCAACCGATAACAAGGCGGCGGCGGCTCTCGTTGCGGAAAACTTCTATAATTACCTTAAAACAAACAATAAGATAAGCGCGGATAAAACGTTCAAAATCGGCGTTATCCAGCACGATTCTTCCTCAACCGGTATCGACAGAGCGAGCGGCTTCGAAGAAAAATTCAAAGCTCTTGCAAAAGCCGACGGCATAACCGTAGAAGTAAACCATCAGACGAAGACTAACAACGACGGCGAATATAAAGCGGCGGCTCAGGCTCTTCAGGTTGCGGGCGTCGACGCGATATTCATGTCCAACGAAGGCGTCGTAAACGAAGTTTCGGCGGAAGTTGTGGACGGCAAAACTAAATACGAAAACATTCTTTTCTGCGGATTCGACTGCGGAACCAACCAGTATAACTGGATAAAGAACGCAGGCGGGAAGTATCCCACGCTTGTAGGCTCTGTTGCTCAGGACTCTTATTCGATAGGCTATAAGGCTGTTGAAATGGCTGCAAAGAAACTTGCGGGCGAGTCGTTCGAACAAAACGTCGGTATCGCAGGTCAGTGGTACACTTCCGCAAACATCGATAACCTTAAATCGCAGAATATCTTCTACGAAGGATAATTCAGCTCATCCCTTTCCCGTAAAGAGGTCGGGTTAAAGCTCTCGGGCTTTAGCTCGACTTCTTTTTTAATGCGTACATTAAATATAAAAAACCAACCTATAAGTCGATTATCGGGTTGGTTTTTATGTTATCGGTCGGTTTTTTATCCTTGCGTTCGGCGGGAAAAATCCGAGAGAATCGATATTATCCGTGCGTTTGCCGCCGTAAGATTCAGGTGCGAGCAGGCGTCTTTAAATTTCGGGCTGTTTTCATCGAGCCTTTTTATAACGTGAATAAGCGATTCGGGCGATAGTTTGTCTTCGGAAAGGATGGCTATCGCTCCTTTTCGTCTGAAATACGCGGCGTTTTCCTCCTGATCGCCTCTCGAATTCCCCTTCGGAAGAGGAATCGCGGCGGTGGGGATATTAAGCGCGATAAGCTCGAAAAGGGTGTTCGCGCCCGCTCTCGAAACGCATAGATCGGTCACGGCGAAAACTTCGCCCATGTTCTGCGCGAACTCCGCCTCATAGATATTTTTCAGGCTGTTATCGAGCCTTTTTAGTTTGCCTTTGCCGCATAGCCATATTACGTTGTATTTTTCCGAAATTTCTTCCGCCGCGCCGTAAAACGCGGAATTTATCGCCGAAGCCCCCTGGCTCCCTCCCGTTACGAGAAGTGTTTTTTTGTTTTTGTCAAGCCCGAACTTTTTTAAAAGAGCATTTTTATCGCGAGCTTTAAAAAGCGATTTATCGAGCGGAATACCTGTGTATTCGGCTTTTTTCACGTTTTTTGCGGTTTCTTCGAAGCCCGTCAGAAGTTTTGAAGAATATTTAAGCGCGATTTTGTTGGCAAGCCCGAGCGTTAAGTCGGATTCGTGCGAGACGACGGGGATATTCATGCTTCCCGCCGCGATTACGACGGGAAGGGCTACATACCCGCCTTTTGAAAAAACGACGTCGGGTTTAAGATTTTTCAGTAAATGCTTCGCCGTCGAAATCGCCTTTAAAAGTCTTATCGGGATAAGGGCGTTTTTTAAGGTCAGGCGTCTTTCGAGTTTTACGGCGGGAACGTAAAAGAAGGTTACGCCGTGTTTTTTCGCAAAATCAGATTCGACGCCCTCTTTTCTGCCTATATAATAAATTTCGTCAAAGTGTTTTTTCAAATCGGGCAGAAGCGCGAAGCACGGAACGACGTGTCCCGCCGTTCCTCCGCCCGTCAAAACGATCGTACTCATAAAATTCTTTCCTATAACCATAGTATGCGCCCGAAATGTGGAATTTTGACAAAAATCTTTATAAATAGCTTGAAAAACGGAAAAATATAGTATACAATAGAAGCATATATAAGAGAGGAAAATTCATGGCATATATAATAGCGATAGACGAGGGGACGACGAGTACGCGAGCCGTGCTTTACGACCTCGGAAAGAAGAGAATAACGGCGCAAAAGGCTTCGCCCGTCAAGCAGATATATCCCGAGCAAGGCTATGTGGAGGAGAACGCGGGCGAAATTTACGCCGAAACGCTCGCGTCGCTCGTCGAGATGATCGAGCAGGCGGACAAGCCGGAAAACATTTTAGGGATAGGCGTCACGAATCAGCGCGAAACGGTTATCGCGTGGGATAAAACCACGGGAAAACCGTTGTATAACGCAATCGTCTGGCAATGCCGCAGAACGGCGGAAATCATCGCCGAAATAGGGGAAAAGCATGGCGGGGCGATAAGAGAGAAAACGGGGCTTGTTTTAGACGCGTATTTTTCGGCAAGCAAGATGAAATGGCTTATGGATAACGTCCCCGCGATAAGGGAAAAAGCCGCCGCGGGCGAGTTGTGCTTCGGAACGGTCGACAGTTTTCTTTGTTACAAACTCACGGGCGGGAAAGCATTTGTAACCGACGTTACCAACGCGTCCCGAACGATGCTTTTCAATATTCACACCTGCGAATGGGACGACGAGCTTCTGAATATTTTCGGAATTCCGAAAAACTCTCTGCCGAAAGTTATCATGTCGGACGAGACGGTTGGGGAATTCGAGTATAACGGGGTTAAAATTCCCGTTTGCGGAGTCGCGGGGGATCAGCAGGCGGCGCTTGTCGGACAAGGCTGCCTCAACGTCGGCGATAGTAAAATAACTTACGGAACAGGGCTTTTCATGCTGTATAACACGGGTGAAAAGGCTATTATTTCTAAAAACGGACTTGTTACGACGATAGGTTACGGCATAGGCGGCAAAATTTCTTACGCTTTCGAGGGGAGCGTTTTCAATGCGGGCAGCGCGGTGCAGTGGCTCAGGGATAACTTGCGATTTTTCCGCCATTCGTCCGAAAGCGAAGCCCTTGCGGCTTCCGTCGAGGATTCGGGCGGGGTTTACGTCGTCCCCGCGTTTACGGGGCTTGGCGCACCGTATTGGGATCCCGAAGCGAAGGGGCTTATTACGGGGATAACCCGCGCCACGACGAAGGCGCATATAACGAGAGCGACGCTCGAATCGATGGCGTATTCGGCAAAAGACCTCGTAATCGTTATGGAAAAAGAAAGCGGAATCAAGCTTTCCGAGCTTAAATGCGACGGCGGAGCTTCTTCTAACGACCTTCTGATGCAGTTTCAGGCGGACGTTCTGGGCGTCGGCGTGAACAGACCGAGAGAAAAGGAAAGCACCGCGCTCGGAGCGGTGTATTTATGCGCGCTCGGGCTTAATCTTATTAAAAAAGAAGATATTTCGGATCTTCGGGAATGCGAGAAATTTTTCGAGCCGAAATACGACGAAGTAAAATACGGAAAATTATACGACGGATGGAAAAGAGCCGTCGGGAGGTGTCTGCATGACTGAAAAATCATTTATTTCATACGACGGTAAAAAGGTGGGTTACAGAGAATGGCGACCCGAAAATCCGACGGGGCTTGTTCAGATTGCTCACGGAATGGCGGAAAGTACGGCAAGATACGACGATTTCGCAAGTTATCTCGCAAAGCGCGGTTTTCTCGTTTTCGGCGACGACCACAGAGGTCACGGGCTTACCGACGGAAGAACGGGCTATGCGGACGGCGAAATGTTCGAGGACACCTTAAAGGATATGGCAACGCTCACGAAGATGTACAAAGAGGAGTTTCCGTCTCTGCCGTTTTTCATTTTCGGGCATAGTTACGGCTCGTTTTTAACTCAGGCGTATATCGAGCGTTATCCCGATAATCCGTGCGGAGCGGTTTTGTGCGGAAGCGCGTATCTTCACGATATGTCGTCTTTTGCGGGTAAAGTCGTCGCGGGGTTTAACTGCCTTATCGGCAGGAAAAATAAAAAGGCGGAGTTTATTGCAAAGCTCTCTTTCGGCGCATATAACAAAAAATGTCCCGAGGGAACGACCTTTATATCGTCGATAAAAGAAGAATGCGACAAATACGATTCGTTTCCCGACTGCAATTACACTCTGAGCTATAATTTTTACAGGTCGTTCTTTAAAAATCTTGCCAAAAACTATAAGAAAAAATACTATAAAAACATTAACGCAGATAATCCTATACTTATCGTTTCGGGGCAGGACGACCCCGTCGGAGGGTACGGAAAACTCGTCGATAAACTCTACGATTTTTATAAACACAAAGTCGGCGTCGAGAGGGTTGAAAAGGTGTTATACCCCGGGGTAAGACACGAACTTTTAAACGATACGTCGAGAGAGGACGCGTATAAAAGGATAGGCGATTTTATCTCGGCGGCGTTCGATGCCGAAAAGAGAAAGAGCGATGAACTCAGATAATGAGCTTAAAACGTCAAAGGCGGAAATCTCTTTGCCGCGCGAAGTCGAAAATATCATAGAAAGCCTTGAAGCGGGCGGTTTTAAAGCTTACGCCGTCGGCGGGGCGGTGAGAGATTGCGTTTCGGGGCTTACGCCCGACGACTGGGATATAACTACGTCCGCTCGCCCCGAAGAGATAAAAAAAGTGTTTTCCAAGCGTGAAACGATTGAGACGGGCATAAAGCACGGAACGGTAACCGTGCTTATCGATCATAAGCCTTATGAGGTGACTTCTTTCAGAAGCGAAGGCTCTTATTCCGATTGCCGCCACCCCGACAAAGTTGAATTCGTCACAGAACTGAGCGAGGATTTAAGGCGGAGAGACTTCACGGTAAATTCGCTTGCTTACAACAAAAAAGAGGGTTTAATCGACTTATACGGCGGTTTATCCGATATAAATAATAAGATAATACGCACTGTCGGTAAGGCGGAAGAACGCTTTTCGGAGGACGCGCTCCGCATTCTCCGCGCCGTGAGATTTTCCTCAAAACTCGGATTTCGGATAGAACCCGAAACTAAAAATGCCGCCGAAAAGCTTAAAGGTCTGCTTTGCGGAATTTCCGCGGAGAGGATTTTTTCCGAGCTGAGCAAAACGCTTTCGGGGAAAAACGCGGTAAACGCTCTTCTGGACAATAGCGGCATAATATGCGAAATAATACCCGAAATGAAACCGTGCGCGGGGTTTAACCAGCATTCGAAATGGCATAAGTACGACGTTTACGAACATATCGTTCGTTCCGTCGGCGCGATAGATAGTAAGCCCGAGCTTAAATGGGCGATGTTTCTGCACGATATCGGAAAACCCGAAAAGTTCTTCATGAAGGACGGCGAAGGGCATTTTTACGGGCATGCCGATCTTTCGGCAAAAATCGCCGAAAGAATTTTGTTGAGGCTGAAAGCTTCCAACTCGCTGAGAGAACGGGTGGTTTTTCTTGTAAAAAATCACGACAGACCTTTCCCGGAAAGCAAGGTTAAGATTAAAAAAATGTTGAGAGACTTCGGCGCGGAGTGTTTTTTCTCCCTTGTCGAAGTGAAAAAAGCCGACAATGCGGCGCAGGGGACGGATATAGCTCTCGCCGAATCGAAAAAAACCGAAAATACGAAAAAAACGGCGGAAAAGATAATAGAAAGCGGCGAATGTTTCTCTTTAAAACAAATGAAGATAAGCGGCAAAGAGCTTTCGGATATCGGGTTTAAAGGGAAATCCGTCGGGGATGAGCTTGAAAAACTTCTCGATATGTGTATAGTATCGCCCGAACTGAACGATGAAAACAAGCTTGTCGGCTTAGCCGAAAAACATATGGAGAAAATAAATAAGTCGTCATATAAGTCGATTAACGAGGGTTTTTAACGATGAACGACGTGTTGAAAAACAAAATATCGATGTTGCCGACCGCCCCCGGCGTATACGTTATGCTGGATAAGGACGGAAAGATAATTTACGTCGGAAAGGCGAAGATTCTTAAAAACAGAGTCAAACAATATTTCTATTCCACGCAAAAAACGGAAAAGGTCGCGGCGATGGTTTCCAATATCGCCGATTTCTATTATATAATAACCGAATCGGAAATCGACGCGCTGTCGCTCGAAAACAACCTCATCAAAAAGCATAAACCGCATTATAACATTCTTTTAAAGGACGATAAAACTTATCCGTATATAAAAGTCGATTTAAAATCGAAGTTCCCCGCTTTTACGGTTACGAGAAAGATAAAGCGCGACGGCGCGAAATATTTCGGTCCGTTTATGGGCGGGGTGAACGTTAAGGATACGCTCGAAATCATAAACACCGCGTACATGACGAGGACGTGCAATATCGTTATCGACCCCGCGAAGCCGAAAAGGGAATGCCTTAACTATCATATCGGCAAATGCCTTGCGCCTTGCGCGGGAAAATGTACCGAAAAGGAATATGACGAAAGGGTTAAAGGCGCGCTCGATTTTCTTTCGGGCGACGACGAAAAAGTCGAAGAAATTTTAAAAGAAAGAATGACGAGATGCTCGGAGATAGAGGAGTTCGAACTTGCGCTTTCTTATCGCGAAAAGCTCAAAATGCTCGATAAAATCAAGCTCAGAAGGATAACCGCGCTCAATAGGTTTGTCAACGCCGACGTGATCGCCGTTTCGACGAACGGGGTTTTCGGCGCGATAAACACTCTTTTTATAAGAAGCGGCAGAATGCAGGGCGGAAAAAATTTCGCCATATCGGACGCGGAAGAGAGCAATTCGGAAAGACTTTCGTCGTTTATTATGCAATATTACGCTTCGGGAGTGGAAATTCCCGACGAAATAATGCTTTCCGAGCCTGTGGAAGACATGGATATTTTATCGGAGTATTTTAAAAAGGAATATTCGAAATCGGTTAAAATTTACGTTCCCGAAAGGGGAGATAAGAAAAAACTGACCCGAATGGCAACCGAGAACGCCGAGGACTACCTCGAAAAAGAGGTTGACAGAATAAAACATAAAGACGATATGACGACGGCTGCGTGCGTGAAGATGAAACAAATTCTTTCGCTTAAGAACGTGCCGAAGCGCATAGAGTGTTACGATATTTCGCATATAAGCGGCGTGGATAAAGTCGGTTCGATGGTCGTTTTCGAAAACGGCGAGGCGGCAAAAACCGAATACAGAAGATTCCGCATAAAAACCGTCGAAGGATCGGACGATTTTGCTTGTCTTAAAGAGGTTTTGTCGCGGCGGCTTGCTAAAATCGGCACGGAAGAGGAAGAGAAGTTTCCTAAGCCCGACCTTATCGTAATCGATGGCGGCAAAGGTCAGCTTTCATCCGTCAAAGAGGTTTTCGACGATATGGGCGTTTCCGATATAGACCTTATCTCGCTCGCCAAAAAAGAAGAGGAGATTTTCACGCTCGGGTCGGCGGAGCCGATCGTTCTTCCTCGGCGGGATTACGTTTTAAGGCTTTTGCAGAGGCTGAGAGACGAGGCGCACAGATTCGCCATAACGTATCACAGGCAAACTCACGAAAGAACGAATCTTCAATCGGAGCTTAAAAACATCGAAGGAATAGGCGAAGTGAAAAGAAAAGCCCTGATAGAGAAATTCGGGAGCCTGGAAAACATAAAACGCGCAACGAAAGAAGAACTCACGGAAACTGACGGAATAGGCGAAAAACAAGCCGATTCGATTATGAATTATTTCGCTTCGCGTGAGTAGCGCAAAAACGATTATCATCGGGCAGCCCGAAAATCGGGAATGAGACCCCGAAATTTAACATAACAGGAGAAATAAAATGAAACCTACAAAAGTAAACAACGAAGTTGTAACGGTAAGCGTAAACGAATTCGCAAAAGCGCTGGATTTAGAAATCGTTTTCGAGGGAAGAGGGGAGATATCTCTGCAATCGATAAGCGTTTCCCGCCCCGGACTTCAGCTTTCGGGATATCTGAAACACTTCGACGCGACGAGAATTCAGGTTTTAGGTCACGCCGAGTATGAATATATGCGCGAGATGCAAAAAGACAAACGCGCCGCAATGATAGACGCGTTGTTCAAGGTGAATATCCCGTGTCTTATTATCGCGCGCGGACTCGAATTTTCGGCGGAAACGATTAACGTCGCAAAGAAATATAATTGTCCGCTTTTCCGCTCCGCAAAAATAACCACGGTGCTTATAAACGACATAACCATTTATCAGAGCGAGCTTCTGGCTCCCACCGAGGTTATGCACGGCGTTTTGGTGGACGTTTTCGGCGTGGGCATTCTCATAACGGGTAAATCGGGCGTCGGAAAGAGCGAAATCGCGCTCGAACTCGTCAATCGCGGACACCGTCTCATCGCCGACGATTCCGTCGTTATCAAAAACATAAACGACCAGCTTATAGGTAAATCGCCCGAAAAAATCAGATATTATATGGAGATTCGCGGAATCGGCATCATCAACATTCAGAGAATGTTCGGTCCGGGATCCGTGCGCCCGGACAAAGGAGTCGACATCATCGCCGAACTTTCGCCGTGGGAGCAGGGTAAAAATTATGACAGAATAGGCATAAACGAACAGTTTGAGGAAATTTTAGGCATTAAAATTCAGAAAGTCACAATCCCCGTTACGCCCGGAAGAAATATCCCGATAGTTCTCGAAACGGCGGCAAGAAAATTCCGTCTGAGACAGGAGGGTTACGACCCCGCTTCCGATCTCATGGAAAGCGTGTTCGGCATCGCGGGTGAATAATCAAACCATAAAAGATAGGCTATAAGTCGATTATCTGTGCTTTTTTGCAATCAATAAGCATTTGGATAAAACAATTCCGATTAAACAAACGAGGAAAATTCTATGGACGAAAGAGAAAAAATCGCATATGCGAAATCGTTTATCGATAAAATGGCGGAGGGAATAAATCCTTTGACGGGCGAACAAATTCCCGACGGCGAACTTTTAAATAACGTGCGCATATCGCGCTGTTTGTTTTATGTTTCGGAAATTTTGGGCAAGGCGATTTCGTATGAGGAAACTCCTCAAAAAAAAGCCGTAAAAAGCAAGATTAAGCGATATGTCTGGAAAGACGAGTTCGCGGAGTTGTTCAGGTTTTCGAACGAGCCGGTTTATATGAAGTATATAGTCGGGAATTTCGACGAACTGAATGCGGAAGAAGGGATTAAATTTCCGCGCGTCGCGTTGTCAAGGTGGCTATTTGCGGGCAATTATATAGAGGAAATAGAGAAGAACGGCAAAAATTACAAATTTCCTACGCAAAAGGGTTTGGACAACGGCTTTTTGTCGGTTTACAGAGACGATTACGGGAGCGGTTATTACGCGTTGATGTATTCTTTGGCGGCGCAAAAACTCATCGTCGGAAGCGCGGCGGAAATTCTCGGAGAATATTATGGCGAAAAAGATCGCATCGCCGAAGAAAAAGCCGAGGCAAAAGCTATCGCTAAGAAATCCGACCCCGCGGGCGAACGGAAAACTTTCGAAAACCAAGGCTTGCCCTGGAGTAGGACGGACGACGATAAACTGCGAGAAATGTTTTCGGACGGGCTTACGGTCGGCGAGATGATGAAAGAGCTTAAACGCAGTCGCGGCGGGATAAAAGCCCGTCTCGGAGTTCTCGGGCTTATCGATTCTCTCGGCGGCGCGTTGTGACCCGATTGTTCCCGAAAGCGATTGATTTTCGGATGATTGCAAACATCGTGTGGTTTCGGCATCGCTTGGCAGGCATACGGAACGTATCGGAACTGCCTTAAATAATATTTGACGTCGCGCGCTTACGACGAGAAATTTTATTTAAAATTTTTTTGTAAAAGCATGCAAAAATGCTTGCCAAAAACAAATTAAACGTGTAAAATAATGAAGTCGGTTGGAGTTGATGCTTCAAATAATCGTTTTATCGGTATTTGACTAATCAACGGCAACACGGCTTCAGATATTGGGGTGTCGCCAAGCGGTAAGGCTACGGACTCTGACTCCGTCATCCGGGAGTTCAAATCTC
>JAJWOJ010000369.1 GCA_021635425.1 Clostridiales bacterium
GTATATTTTAGCAGAAAAACTTACGGACGGATATAAATTTACTTATTCCAACGGTTATTCCGAAAATCTTACCGCCTAATAAATAAAACGGCGCGGGGTATACCCCTCCCGACAACCGGCATGCCGGTCAAGAATAATACGAACCTCGGTCTTGCGGCAACCAAAACGTCGCTATTTTCGATGATTTCTGTCGAAGGCGACTTTGCTCGTACCGGGTGGTACGGGCGAAGGCGAATTCGGCATAAAGCGCGGAAATATCGGCGTTTTGGCGGGTTCAAATAGAATCACTTGTGGCTAAGATCTTCCACGGTTCGTTTGTGTGGAAATGTATTTTGATCATGCTTTCGTCGCCGACGGCAATCAGACTGTTGCCCTCAAAATGTTCGGTAATGTATTTTACGATAGCTTTTTCATCTAAGTCCTCGTCGCGCCTGTCGTAGCCGATAAAATTTATTTCTTTTGTCTGAAAATCTCTTTTAAATCGTCAATCGCCATTTCAACGTCCATTGTGTGGAACATAAGATAATTGACGTTCATTCTTTCAAACGGCGCTTGCTTGTATATTTTATGGCTTTCTTCTCCCGTGTAAAAATGCCAATAGCGGTAAACATACCCCATCCAGAACAAAACGTCTTTTGAAAAGTCCTCGTGTTTTGCGGTGAGCTTATCTCTGCAAGTTGCGATAAGCTCTTCCAAAAGGTATTCTTCGCCTGCCCATTGCATGCGGTTGTATTCCGAATCCAAATTTTTTGCGATTTCACTGTTCATAAAGGTTTTTACAAGGCTTTCGACGTCATATTCGGTATCCGAAAAAAGTTCAAACAGCCGCCCTTGTATGTCGCACAATTTCAACTTTAAAGCGTCCATCAGTCGTCTCCTTTTAGCGCGTCATCTAAAATCTCGTCGAAAAATCTCCCTTCGCGGCGATGAACCTTGCAGATCTCGTTTGCAAGTTCTACGCCTTTTCGGCGATTGCTTTCGCTTACCTTCCGTAAAATTTTCTTTTCAAAAAAAGACAGTTCTATTTCTTTTTCAACCTTAACTGCTCTGCAAGCTTTTTCGGTGAGAGCGACATATTGCCTGCCAAGCTCTAATGCGGACAAACTGCTTACAAGAGCTATATCCGTAATATTTTCCATGAAAAAATTATCGATAACAAAGAACATTTTGTCGTTTGCGATACTCCCGATAGCCAGATCTTTGCCGTTTGTCATCATTTTATACTTATTATAAAATTTGCTGCCTTTGATTTTCTCCATTCTCCCGCGGTGATATGCAACCGTCATCGCCCAATCGATGTCCGCAGGAATTTCGGCAACCGAAAGTTCGCTTGCGTCGATAGACACGACGTAAAATTTTGATTCTTCAAAATCGCATATAAGAGTGAGCGGCTGCTCGGGAGTTGTTCCCATATAAAACCCTTTGCCGAAATCGCACTTTTCGCGGCTGGTGGGAGCTATATCCCCCACTAAACCGCTTTTTGAGCCGTGATAAAGCAAAATGCGACCTTTAGGAATGTAAAGCGAAAAAACTTCCCTTTTTATTCTTTCGATAATCATTTCATAAACGGGAACGTTATATTCTTCGCACAAAGCGTAAAGCCCCTCCTGCGCAAGGCGAGTGGGCGTAGAATGTCCGTTTTCCCAACGGTTTATAGTGGCAAACCGAACGCCTGTTTTCTCCGCCATTTCCGTTTGGCTAAAACCTAAATATTGTCTGATTTGTTTAATAAGCTCTTTCATAATCACTCGTTATAACATTTATTATATTAAATATTATACCAAAAGTTATATTTTGTCAACCTGTTTATCAAAAATTTATGGTTTATTTAATATTTTCTTTTTCGTATTCGATTATCAGCCGTTCCATTTCCTTTGCGGCTATGCCGAGAGGCTGTTCGCGTCGCTTCACGACGCGTATTTCACGCTCGGGAAGAGGGTTTTCCGTTTCTATAACCGACACACCCTCTATGCCTTCGAGAAATTCTTCGGGAACAAAGCCTATTCCGAGGTCGGCTTTTATCATCGGTACAATCTGATCGGCGGTTGCCGCCTCCGTTTCGGGTTGATAACGCAAACCTTCGCCCGCGAAAAATTCCGAATAAAGTTCGTAAGACTTCGTCTGCGTGCCGAGTGAAATCAAAGGATAGCTAAGCAGTTCCTCAAAACTCACCTTTCTTCCCCACAGTTCGGAAAAAGCCGGACTGCACACCGCAACCTCGCGGAATTTCCGCACCGTAATTTCCTCGAGCATTGCGGACGGCAAAGTCGGAGTCGTAACTACGGCAATGTCGGCAAAACCGTTTTTTATCGCGTCGATTGCCTGCGGCGTGGAATGATTGCTGATTTTCAACCTGATCCCCGGATATAAAGACCTGTATTTTTTTAAGACGGGAAGCAAAACGCAGTGCAGCGCAACCTCGCTCGCCGCAACGAAAACCGAACCTCTTTCGAGATTTCTGCTCTCGATAATCTCCGCTTCG
>JAJWOJ010000370.1 GCA_021635425.1 Clostridiales bacterium
AAAACAGACAATACGGAGGTATAAAATGGCATACTCAAAAATTACAACAAACAAACGCGGCGTTTTACAAGCGAAAATTCAAGCGTATGGGTTAGATCCTATGACGGGGAAATCGAAGTTGTATGTAAAAACCGTTCATAACACAGACAATCTTTCCGAAGCAAAATTCAAAAAGTATGTTGCAAAAGCAGAAATTGAATTTGAGGAAAGCATAAAACTGACGGGAAAGACATCGGCAATCGAAAAAACCTCAACAGACGGAGTTCTGACCTTTACGCAGCTTGTAAAAGAATGGAAAACGTCCGTGCTGCAAAATCTATCAAGAAATTACTATGGCAGGATATGCGTTACCGAAAAACTATTTACGAGTTTTTTGGTCGAACACCATCTTGCCGATAAACCAATCTCGGAAATTACTGTTCGACACGTTCAGTTGTTCCTTAATTCGTTTTGTTCGGGCGAAGAAATCCCGTCCGGCTTGGCAAAACTGAAAAAGCCATTGCCTGATACTATAAACGGCAGGCAAATGATAAGGGATAACGTTATAAACACGAACAGTTTATATAGACTGAAACATCTCGACGGGGCTATCAGAGTTCAGACGGCAAAGAATATCTGTGAATATTGCCACTTGAAATTTGACGACTATTTTGAACCAATCTTCAAGATAAAGGAATGTTCGCCCGAAACGATAAAAGGACATCGAAGAATACTCCGAACCCTTTTTAACGAGGCAGTCAGGTATGAATGGATTGCAAAAAATCCCGTATGCAAGACAAAAGTCGGTGCATCGGCAAAAAACGGAAACATTTCGATTAAGCCCGTCGAAGAAAAAGAAGTGTTTTCGCTCGCGGAAGTAAGACAATTCATCAAACTTCTTGACGAATTACCCGATGATTTGATATATCGACGCGTTACGTTGAAATTTATGGTCTTAACGGGCGTGCGAACAGCCGAATTGCACGGTTTAAGGTGGGCGGACTTTGATTTTGACAAGAGAATTGTCCACATCAGACGTAACAGACTTGCGACCGAGGGATTTGGCATCTACGAAAAAGATCCGAAATCAAGAACGTCGAAACGCGATATACCGCTTCCGGCTGAACTGATGAACGACCTTAAAAAGTATATGGATTGGTTCAGGCTTGCCGACGATGAATTTGACAATAAATTAGACGAATACTACTTCTCCGTCAATATATTGAGAGAGCCTGAAGGCGTATCCAGCACAGCACAATGGCTTGCTAAATTTGAGGCAAAACACGGTCTTAAAAAGGTTTCGCCACACGGATTGAGGCATACATATTGTAGCATTCTTTTGTCCCAAAATGTGCCTATTCAGACTGTCAGCAAATATCTCGGACATAGCGATTCGACTATAACTCTTGAAGTTTACAGTCACTTTATTCCCGACACACAAGAGCGAGTCACCGATGCGTTGAGCAATTTGTTTAACGACTAAGCGACTCGCTTAGATTTTATAAGGAGAAAACGATAATGTATTTACCACGATTAAGAAGAATAGCAGACGTTCTGAACGAAGTAAAACAAGTCGATCCCGACACTTGTCTTACTCGCAGTATGTTGATTGAACTAATGAAACAAGGCGTAATAACGCCGCTCAAATACGGCAACGCTTGGGTTGTCAATATGGACGAATTGCTGTTGTTTGTAAACGGCAAAAAGGAGAAGTAAAATGAAATATATGACGTCAGGCGACATTCACAGAATGTTTAAGCAAGAAGACGAAGGGACAATCATAAGGCGTAATAACGTTCGCAGAATCGCTCTCGAAAACGGGATTAAGAATACGCTTACGCAAAACATAATCTTGATTGACTCAAAAGATTTCTTTGATAAAGTAAACCCGTATAACTTACAAGAACATGAATACAAAATACCCAAGTTAAGGTGCATTAAAGATTGTGCGAGAGAGTGGAACAAACATCGAAAGACGGGCGACCGTTTTATACACGCCGATGAAATACGCGATTTTTTGAAAACGGACACAACTGTATTTAAGTATAAGTTCGGCAATAAGTGGATTGTAAACTACGACCAACTTTTGCCACACCTCAAGAAAATAAACCGTCGAGAAAGCAAATTATGGAAGGCATATATGGCTCGTATAGGCATAAAAAAATCAGTCACTCCGCGCAAGAAGTGACTGAAAAAATGGCCTGCCTGATTGGAGTCGAACCAACGGCGTTCCGCTTAGGAGGCGGACCCTCTATCCTACTGAGGTACAGGCAGATATTTGATATTTTAGCACGATTTGAAAGTTATTGCAAAAGATTTTACAATACCGAAACAATACCTAAAACAATACCAAGTATTACTTACTAAGGGTAAAACCACAATATTTAGTTGTATTTGTTACGCGAAAGCACTATATATTGTGCTTTTTACCGAGTTAAGCACTCCCTTAGGAGGGGTTTATTATATCCATTTAACTACGGAAGCGTTTTATAAGTTGC
>JAJWOJ010000371.1 GCA_021635425.1 Clostridiales bacterium
GCCGTTCGTTGAAATATGGCGAGAAAAAGTCCTTGCGAACAAACTTTTTCTCTTATATTAAAAAACAGCGTAAATATAAAAAACAGCGTAAAAACGAAACACACAGGAGAAAACTTATGTTGACATCTCAGGACGTAATGCCGTTGATACAAAGCCTTGTATGGCTTCTTGCGGGCGTTGGCGTTTTCATTGTCGGAATGAACTTTTTAAGCGACGCACTTGAAAAAAGCGCGGGCAGCGAAATGAAGCGGCTTCTCGGCAAAATCAGCAACAATCGCTTTTCGGGCGTTGGGGTAGGCGTAGGCGTTACGGCTATCATTCAAAGCTCGTCGGCAACGTCGGTTATGGTTATCGGTCTTGTAAACGCGGGCGTTATGACGCTCATGCAGGCAACGCCTATAATAATGGGCGCGAATATCGGTACAACCGTAACGGGGCTTCTCGTCGCGCTCAAAAACGATTACTTCAATATGATAATGTATCTTTTCGCGTTTGCGGGGGTTATGATGAGCTTTTTCAAGCAGGAAAAAGTGAAAATCGCGGGTAATCTCTGTTGCGGTTTAGGTCTTATCTTCGTCGGTCTTAACGTCATGAGCAGCGAACAGGCGTTCGGAAGTCCGCTCGTCGAAACTCTTTTCTCTAATATTTTCCGCGTTATCGATTTCCCGTTGCTTCTTATTCTTGTCGGCGCGGTGTTCACGGCTTTGATTCAGAGTTCGTCCGCGGCGACGGGCGTCGTAATAACGATGGTCGGCGCAAAAGTTCTGCCGCTCGAATACGCTTTGTTTATCGTCCTCGGCGCAAACATCGGAACGTGCGTAACGGCTTTGCTTGCTTCCGTCGGCGCGAATGCAAATTCCAAACGAGTCGCGCTCATACACTTTACCTTCAACGTTATAGGAACGATTTTATTCACGATAATAATATGGGTGTTTAAAGATTACGTCGTAAACGCCCTCACGGCGATGTTCCCCGGGAGCGATCAGATGTCTCTTCAGATGCGCATTTCGGTGTTCCACGTTATCTTCAACGTAACGACGACCTGCCTTTTGTTGCCGTTCGTCAAACAGCTTGTCCGCTATTCGCGCCTTGTCATCAAAGATAAGGACGAAAAAGAAACGCTTACGCTTAAATTCGTCGACGATCGTCTTTTGTCGATGCCGACCGTTGCGTTGATGCAGGTCAAAAAAGAAATAGATTACATGATAAGCCTTGCACAGGATAACATTCGCATGGCGTTCGACGCTATGGAAAATTGTTCCGTGGAAAACGGAAAGGCGATACATAAAAACGAGGATATTATAGACTTTACGAATTGCGAACTGACGAGATTTTTAATCAAATTGTCCGCAAACGTAGAGCAGAGCGACGAAAAAATAATCGGTTCGAGCTTTCACGTTTTAAACGACGTCGAAAGGATAGGCGACCATGCCGAAAACTTTTACGGAATAGCAAAAGAAATGCACGGCAACAAAATTCTTTTTTCCGATAAAGCTCAGGAAGAGATAAAGCAGATGTTCGATAAAATCGTCGATATGTTCGATATATCCAAAGACGCGTTCGAAAACATGAACAAGAACAGATTGCCCGAGCTTACCGCGCTTGAAAACGACGTCGATAATCTTAAAAAAGATCTCACGGTTAAGCATTTCGCCCGTCTTGCCGAGGGCAAGTGCAGAGTTGAGGTAAGCCCTTATTATTCTTCTGCGATATCGGGGCTTGAACGTGTTGCCGACCACCTCGTCAACGTTGGTTACAGTATCGTAAACCCCGTAGGTTCTCAAAGAGAAATAGATTGATAGTCTGATCTTCAAAAGCCGTGGCGCTTTTGTTTTCGGTCGGCGTGTGCCGTGCCGAGAATTTCAGGAGATAAAAGCCCGGAGTTAAAGCAAAGAAAAAACCCGATATTCCGAAAAATCATCGGAATATCGGATTTTTTATGCAGTTTGTAAGGATGATTTTAAAATATTTGCTATATCGTTCGGGTTTGCGATGTTTCTGACCGTTAAGCTTCCGTTTTTTGCGGCAACGGTGACGTTCCCGTAATCGAAAAGCTTACCCCAGATTGATTGTTCGATAAAAACGTTATCGATTTCCGTCAAAGTCGTAGAAAGGTGCTGACCTCGTGAATAGCAGTAAACGTCGCCGTTTACAACGGTAAGTTTGTTATCGAAATGTCTGAACGTCATCACGATACACCAGATTACCCATATAACAACCATCAATATCGTTACGACAAGCATTAAGCTTCTGAAGAAGTTTCCGAGAGAGGAGAGACATCCGCCTGTAGCTTCGTCTGCCGCGTTTGTCACGTCGCCGACGTGCCCCGTAACGCTGTCCGCGGAGGGCAAACCCATAGCGTTTGTCAAGGCGTCCTTCGCGGCTTTTTTTATGCGATATTTAACGTTCGCGATGATTGTGGGGATGCCGACGGGAAGAAAGTAAAACGCGGGAATTGCGAGATATAAAGGAA
>JAJWOJ010000372.1 GCA_021635425.1 Clostridiales bacterium
ATTTTGCCATAGTTTAGCGCATACCCTTGTCGTACGGAATCCCCTCCGCTTTCGGGCAACCCGATCTTTTTGCTGTAAAAGCAAGCACCACCAATACCGTAAAGTACGGGATGATATTGTAAAAGTACATCGGCAAATTCAGCGCTTTAAGCGCAGGAATCTGCGAATACATAACGCTTATACAATTCAAAAATCCGAACAATAATGCTCCGAATGCGATTCCCAGCGGTTTCCAGTTACCGAAAATCATAATTGCAAGAGCAAGGAATCCCATACCTGCAACAGTACCTTCTGCCGTGCCGCCGGACATTGTGGCAATATATACATATCCGCCCAAACCTGCCAATGCGCCGGAAATGGTAGTGCCGAGATATCTCATTTTATAGACGTTGATGCCAACGCTTGCGGCTGCTTGCGGATGCTCGCCGCACGCTCTCATTCGCATACCGGTTTTCGATTTATATACCCATATCGAAAGCAAAATAAATATTGCGATTACAATATATGTCGATATGTACATTCTATCGCCCAAAATTTTTGCAAGCCCGGTCAATTCATCGTTAATAATGACGTATTTCGTGGATTTAAGCATTTCGATTTTTTCTTGATTAAAGAAAGCCAATCCGATTGTGCTGACTATTGCGGGCGCAAGCATATTCAATGCAGTACCTCCTATTGTCTGATCCGCCTTTAAGTTGATTGCCGAAAACGAAAGCAGTAAAGAATACACAGCACTGCATGCGGCAGCGATAATCATTGCGACGATATACATTAATTGCGGACTATTTACCATTGCTCCTGATTTTTGGAACGAGTAAACTGCAACTGCTCCGCAAAAAGCGCCGATTATCATTTCGCCTTCGAGCGCAAGATTGATAACGCCGCTTCTTTCGGCAAACATACCTGCCAACGCAACTATCAATAACGGAATCATATTAAGAAGTGTATTTTGCAGTATAAATTCTGTCATTAGTCATCAATCTCCTTTTTATCGGTATTAACGGGTGACGCGTCCTGCGTTTCGTCGACCGTTTCTTTTATGCTTTCTCCGATTGTTTCGTTTTCAATCTCTTTTTCCGCTTCGATTTCGTCAAGCGCTGGCTCCGCATTGTCTTTTGCAATTTTCAATTGAATTTTGCTTGTAATTTTTTTCTGTCGGTTCGTGATAAAATCTCGCAACAATTTTGAAAAACCTGCAAAGTAAATAATCAAAGCAATGATAATGTCTGCAACGTATTTATTGTATCCCGCAGAAGTCAATTCATTGCCGCCTTGCGCGATGTATCGCAAGAATATTCCCGAGAATATAACGCCTATGGGATTGCTTGACGCAAGCAAAGCGACAGGAATTCCGTTAAATCCATAGTCGGGAAGTTTTCCGTATGCCGAACCGAATCTGAATTCGATACCGGGATTTAAATAATATAAAGCGCCGCCCAACGCAGCCAAAGTCCCGGCAATTGCCATTGACAAAATAATATTGCGTTTTTCGTTCATACCCGCGTATTTTGCGGCATGTTTGTTTGCCCCACACGCTTTTAATTCATATCCGAACGTGGTTTTATTAAGTATTATCAATAATACGATTGCCACCAATATTGCAAGGATAATTCCGAGGTCGATATACGAACCTTTGAATAACTTATCCAATCCTATTTTCGGGGTGCCGTTGCCGGTGACTGCCGTTGTAATAAGATAGTCGGATTTACCCATTGAAATATTTTTTAAGTTCGGTGTCGATGTAAATACCCACGTTACAATATTTGCCGATATCCAGTTTGTCATAATGCAAACGATAACTTCGTTAACACCGAATAAAGCCTTAAAAATTCCCGGTATAGAGCCCCACATCGCGCCGAAGCACATTCCTACGATAATTGCGAAAAACCAGATAAAAAACGCTTCCGCGCCGTTTTTTGAAGGAATACTCAACGCAACGAGCAACGAGCCCATTGTGCCCATATAAAACTGTCCGGGCGCTCCGATATTGAACAATCCTGTTTTGAAAGCGACGGCAACCGAAAGTCCGGTCAAAATCAACGGACCGGAGTAAAAAATCATATCGCCAAAGTTCATGTTTATGTATTTTGCCGTTCCGCTTGAAAACGGTCCGCCAAGGATTATTCCAAGCCCCTTGAACGCATCTCTTGCGGAAATTTCAGGCGAAGCGGCGGCAATTATCAACATAACGATAAAACCTACAAATACGCCTGCCAATATGCACAAAAATGAAGACAAAACCGATTTTGTGCCGTCTTTTTTATAAAACGTAAGCATTTTTGGTTCCTGTCCGTTTTGTATGGTGAACAACGCCTTAAACCAATTTCCGATATCCGAGAAGAATTGTTTTATTTTTTCGTTTTTCATTTTTCATTCTCCTCCGTCACTTTTACATTATCGCGCTTTGCGCCAGCCATATACAAACCGAGTTCCTGCACCGTGGTTTTCTTCGGATCGAGTTCGCCCA
>JAJWOJ010000373.1 GCA_021635425.1 Clostridiales bacterium
CCTTTTTTATATTTTTATGTTTTTCGGTTTGCCGACAAAGCAAATGATAACCTGCGGCTCCGATAAGTCTTTTACGTTCAGTCTCTTATGCCGGTAACGTCGGTTACGGGAAGACAGAACGCAATACCCTGCCCGGGCGTGTCAAGCCCGACTTTTTGATAAAGGGCATGCAAAACGTCGTCTCTTATTTCTTTTTTGACGAGAATCATGACGATTTCCTTTTCGGGCTGAACGGTTATGTTGAAAAGTTTTTCGGCTTCCAACGACGCCGTTCCTCTCGCGTTGATCACCGTGCCGCCGCCCGCGCCGAACTCTCTCGCAGCGTCCATAACGACGTCCGAAAATCCGTTATTTACTATACATAAAATTACTTCATGTTTAAAATCCGTCATATTCTCACCTCACCTGATTACTCAAAAAACTGTAAATCGCAACGCCGATAACGCCCGTAAGCGGAACCGCGTACGCGATACCACCGCCGCCGCGGACGGAATCGAACTTATCCTGCAAAGCGTCTAAAATATCCTTTTTCTTCTCGTCTCTCGCTATGCTTATAAGCACTGCCTTTTCGGTGTAAGCGTTTGAAAACGCGCCCGAGTTTTTCTCCGTTCCGTGCGCCGCCATGGCGGTTTGCATGTTTATTTCGAAGGATTGCAGAAAATCCATATAAAAGTCCGCCTTACCTCTGTTGACGACGGTTACTATCGCAACGAGATTGGATGGAGCTTTAGGGATTCTCGAAATGCCTTTCAGATTCTGTTCCGCAGCTATTTCCGCGATTTTATTTTTTATTTTGTCTTTCATTTTACAATTCGAAATTGATTATGTATTCGTCGTCGTAGCTTAAGATTCTCTTCATCGCGATGCTCTTCCTCATTTTCTTCTGAAGAACGGATTTGAAACCTAAAAGCTGAATGGTGATAAGCGGAGTCATCGCAACCATGGCGACTATCCCGAATGCGTCCGTTAAAACCCGCGCAGAACCCGAGAAGGTGTAGCACGCGCCGATTGCAAGCGGAAGAATAAAACTCGACGTTAAAGGTCCGCTCGCGACGCCGCCGGAGTCGAACGCGATAGCCGTGTATATCCCCGGGACGAAGAACGAAAGACCTATCGAAATGAGATAGCCCGGGACGAGATAATAAAGCACGTTGAATCCGTAAACTATTCTGAGCATCGAAAGACCTATCGATATCCCCACGCCGAGACAAAGGGCGATAAGCATCGAAGTTTTGGTGATTCCGCCCGAAGTGATTTCGTCAACCTGTTTTGTGAGGACGTGTACCGCCGGCTCGGCAAGAACAACCACCGCACCGAGAACGAAACCGACGGCGATAAGCGCGTATTTATTTCCGCCCGCAAGTTCGCATCCGATTTTGTAACCGATGGGCATGAAGCCGATCTGCGCCGCCGACAGGAAAATCAAAAGACCGATAAAGGTGTAAATTACGCCCATGCCGATGATTTTCAATTTCTTTAACGGCAATTTAAGGAAAATTAAATCCAGAACGACGAAAAACGCGACAATCAGTCCGAGTGCGATCGCTACTTCTTTCGCAACCGAGCCGAGCGTTTTTAAAACGACCGCGCCGACGTTCTCCGCTATGGCGTAATCGGGAATCTGATAATTCATGTCGCCTTTGGAGAATATCCCGAGAATCATAACGGCAAGCATAGGACCGATCGAGCAAAGAGCGACCAGACCGAAGCTGTTTTCGCCCGCCTTTTTGCCGCCGAGCGTACCGGCTATACCGACGCCGAGCGCCATTATGAACGGAACGGTTATAGGCCCCGTGGTAACCCCGCCCGAATCGAACGCGAGCGGCAGAAACTCCTCGTTTCCGATAACCAGAAGCGCGCCGAACGCAAACAAACACATATAAAAGAAGATTAGTATATGCGAAAGCGGCGTTCCTTTTATCATTCTGATAACGGAAATCACGAGGAACAGCCCTACGCCTATACCCACCGTGACCGTTAAAAGCGTCGGATTGATTTTATCTTTCACCTGCGCCGCAAGAACGGTTAAATCGGGTTCGGCAATCGTTATGAATACGCCCATTACGAAACATACGGCAATAAGCATATGGATTTTTTTGGACTTCGTAAGCCCCGCGCCGATATGATCGCCCATAGGCGTCATCGCTATATCCGCGCCGAGATTGAAAAAAGCCATTCCGACAATAAGCGCGACGGACGAAACGAGAAAAACAATCATTTCTTTCGTCGTAAGTGAGATAAGCGGCGTGAAATTCATCACAAGAACGAGGAGCGCCACGGGCAAAACCGACATCGTCGATTCTTTTAATTTTTCAAGAAAAACCTTTACCAAGCAAGACCTCCTTCCTTTTTTAAACCTTAAAGACCGCAACGTTTTGCAATCACTTACGGCTAAGCGACTCGGCATTTTCTGTTATACTTTCTTGTTTTATATATTATCATATATATATC
>JAJWOJ010000374.1 GCA_021635425.1 Clostridiales bacterium
CTATTATTTATTCGATACCTTTTTCCCCTTAACCGCAGAAACGATTACCACACAGACAGACACAGCCATGCCTATCACGAAAAACATAACCGAGTATCTGATAACCTTCGAAACAACGCTGCCTTCGATTTTTTCGGGCGCGGACAAAACGGAGATTTTACCGCCGGTTATACCGAATATGTTTTTCCCTCCGTCTTTATCGCCGACCGTTTCGACAAAAGCGTCTATAACGCATTTAAGAATGTTTTCGGGATCTTCCATCGTCGATGTAAACGAAAGCACGAGCGTACTTCCGTTTACGTAACTTGAAAACGTTGTCGTAAAATCTTCGGGTTTAAGATTTTCCGCCTGTTTTGAAGGATACGTCGTTTTGTATTTTTCGATAGCGAGCCTGAAAACCGCTTCGTTATCGGTATTGAGCAACGCGTTGTAATTGCTTGCAAGCGTTTTAGCATAACCGTCCGCTTTCATTTCCGCATCGATATCCTTATCGGAATCGACGGTATAGATTTTTCCGTCGGGAGTCGTTATAACGTATGACGTTTTTGACGATTCCACGGTAACGATGAGCGAAGCCTTTGCCGAATGTTCCGTCTCCACGACGAAATACCCCGCTATCGCGCCTGCCGCCAGAAAGGCGACGAGCAATATAACTATAACCAACGCCTTCTTCTTCAAAGCCTTGAACACGTCTTTCATCGTCAGAAGGCTTTCCCCTTCGTTAATCAATTCTTTTTCTTCCATAAGTCACCGTTTTTTGTTTTATTGTAACATGTTTGTCTTTTTTTGTAAAGTATTTACGCCTTTTAATTTCGTATCGACGAAATACTCCGAAATAATCCTTTTTATATCGTTATGAGCCGCAATATCCGCCGGAAAAAATCGGCGATTTTACTTTTTCATTCCCTTCTGTTTGCGGATTTCTTTAACGGTTTTTTCAAAGCCGTGATCGCTCGGCTTATAAAAAACGCTGCCCGCAAGCGAATCGGGAAGGTATTGCTGCTCGACGTATCCGCCGTAATTATGAGGATATTTATATTCCGCGCTTTTGGCTTTTGCTTCTTTATCCCCGTAAACGGCGTTCCGTATATGCATGGGAACGGTGTCGTCCTTTGTCGATTCCGCCGCGGCTCTGGCGTCGTCCATCGCTATCACGACGGAATTGGACTTCGGAGCTTCGCAGACGTATATAATCGCCTCCGACAGCGGCAACAATCCCTCGGGATAACCCATATTCTGAAAAGCCGTCATCGCGCTCGTCGCAACGACTAAGGCGTTCGGGTCTGCCATGCCGACGTCCTCAGCGGAATGTGCGAGAAGCCTTCTGAATATAAGAAGAGGGTCGCCGCCGCCCGAAATTATTCTGTGCGCGTAATAAAGCGCGGCGTCGCTGTCGCTCCCGCGAAGAGATTTGCAGAACGCGCTGAGCATATCGTAATAAGAATTTTCGTCGTAAGAAAGGGCTTTTCTCTGAATGGACTGCTCCGCGTCTTTAAGCGTTACCGTTATTTTTCCGCTTTGGTCGGCTTCCGTCGTTAAAACGGCAAGTTCCAACGCGTTGTACGCCGTCCGAAGATCTCCTCCGCTCATCGCGGCGATATGATCCAGCGCTTCTTCCTTAACGTCAAGGTCGAGTTGCCCGTATCCGCGTTTTTTGTCATCGATCGCCCTATGCAAAGCTTTTTTAACCGTTTCTTCGTCGAGACGTTTAAACTCGAATACCCTGCACCTCGAGACGATTGCGGGGGTCATCGAAGCATAAGGATTTTCGGTTGTGGAGCCTATGAAAATTATCGTCCCCTGCTCGATTGCGGGCAGAAGACTGTCCGACTGCGTTTTATTGAATCTGTGACATTCGTCAAGCAAAAGATAAGTTTTCTTCCCGTAAAGTTTCAGATTTTCGCGGGCTTCGTCCACGGCTTTTTTAACGTCCGCCACGCCGCTCGATACGGCGTTCAACTTCACGAAATTTCCGCTCGTGGAATTGGCTATTATGTTGGCAAGGGTCGTTTTGCCCGTCCCCGGAGGACCCCAGAATATGCAACTCCCCACCTTATCCAAAGATATCGCGCGGCGGAGAAGGCTGTTATCCTCGCAAATATGGCTCTGCCCCAGAAACTCACGCAAGGAGACGGGGCGCATTCTCTCCGCCAACGGCATGTTGGCTTTATTTTTTTCTTCGTTTACTACATCGAAAAGATCGTACATAATTACCCGATTCGTATATTAAAATAAAGTATGAAAAAATTTTTCAGATTGATTTTGGCTCTTTTGATAGTCGCGCTTATGGCGGTTATCCTTTTAAAACCCGAAACCTACGTTTCCTCCGCGGCGGAAGGCTTAAAGCTGTGGGCGCTCGTCGTCGTTCCGTCGCTGTTGCCGTTTTTCTTTTTCACGACGATGCTCTCGAAAATCGGCGCTACAAAACGCATTGCGAAAGTTTTCGATAA
>JAJWOJ010000375.1 GCA_021635425.1 Clostridiales bacterium
CTTTAAGTCTCGGACTTTTCGGCGCGGTGAACAGCGTTTCGGGGTCGGCTTCTTCAACGATCTTTCCGCCGTCCATAAACACCACTCTCGTAGCCACTTCCCTTGCGAACTGCATTTCGTGCGTAACGACGACCATCGTCGTGCCTTTTTTCGCGAGATCTTCTATAAGCTCTAAAACCTCGCCGACCATTTCGGGGTCGAGCGCGGAAGTAGGCTCGTCGAAAAGCATTATTTCGGGGTTCATGTTAAGCGCGCGGATAATCGCAACCCTTTGCTTCTGCCCGCCCGAAAGCGTGGAAGGATAAACGTCCTTTTTATCAATAAGTCCTATCCTTTCAAGGTATTTCTCGGCGTCGGCGGTCGCTTGTTCTTTGGTCTTTATCCCAAGTTCCACGGGCGCGAAAATCATGTTTTTAAGGACGGTCATGTTGTTGAAAAGATTAAAACTCTGAAAAACCATTCCTATCCGCGCGCGGGCTTTATCTATATCCACGCCGTGTTCGGCTTTGAATTTCTTCATGAGTTTGCGATATTCGCCGCCTTCGTTTTTTTCGTTTAAAAGGTCCTCTTTTTTAATTTTATCGATCAGTTCTTCGTCCGAAAATCCTTCTTTTTTAAGCTTTTTATACGTTTCGCTCGCCCTTATTATGTCGAAATGAAGATACGGGTCTACGGGAGTCAACAGCCCGCCGTCCAGCCACACTTCGCCGAAAGTCGGCTTTTCAAGCAGATTTATGCACCTTAAAAGGGTAGATTTTCCGCTTCCGCTCGAACCGATGATTACAACTCTTTCCCCCTTTTCGACGTTCAAGGAAACGCCCTTCAAAACTTCGTTCTTCCCGAAATATTTATAGATGTTTTTAACCTCTGTCATTTTTACTAAGTCTCCTTTCCAAAAGTTTTATGACGAGAGTTATAAGATAAACGATAGCGAGATAGAAAACCGCGACTACCGCCATAGGCGCAAAATAAGACGCGAGGTTCTGCCCCGAGCCTATAACTTTTGCCGCCATGGTTAAATCGAACATGCCGATCATGCTCACTATCGAAGTTTCCTTAACGAGCGCGATGAGTTCGTTGCCGATTGCGGGAATAACGTTTTTAATCGCCTGCGGAAAAACGATTTTCAAAAGAGTCGTTTTAAACGAAAGCCCGAGCGCACGCCCCGCTTCGTTCTGCCCTTTATCCACCGAGCAAATCCCCGCACGAAAATTTTCGGACACATACGCGCCCGAATTAACCCCGAACGCGAAAATCGCGGTGACTACGGGCGGAAATCCCCTGAAATTGAAAATCACGAACGCGGCGATGAAAAGCTGAAGAGCAACGGGAGTTCCGCGGATAATCGTGACGTAAATATTACAAATAACCTTCGCGACTTTTGTCTTCCAACCCGCTTCGGGAAGGATTTTGACAAAAGTCACCAAGGTTCCTATTATAAGCCCCAGAAGGGCCGCGCCGAGCGAAACGACAATAGTCGTTTCAAGCCCGTCCGCGATAGATGAAATATAACTCTTTTCCGTAAAAATCTTAACGACGTTATCGAAAAAGCCGCTTAAAATATTATTTATCATCAGCCCTCAAGCCCCAGATGTTTTTTAACGAGCGCGTCTATTCCGTCTTTTCCGAGTTCCTTTAAAACGTCGTTTATTGCGTTTAAAAGCTCGGTTTTGCCCTTCGTAACACATATGGCGTACTGCTCTTCGGTTGCGGTGTTTTCATCGTAATATAACGCCGCGCATTCATACTGAGTGTTTTTGGAGCAGATGTACGTTGCGGGAAGCTGGTCTACGACGACCACGTCGCATCCCGAAGGAATAGCGTTTACGGCAATCATGGCGTCGTCGTAAGTTTTAACGGTCGCGCCGGTTCCGTTGAGTTCGCCTTTATAGTAGTCGGGTTCGCCTTCCTTTCCCTCGCCGTTTATTTCGAGATCTGCGTAAATATTTCCCGTCGTGTCTATCTGAACGCCGAGCGTTTTGCCCGCAAGATCGCTCCAGAAAATACATTTGGTTTTTCCGTCCGCCGCCGTTTTGAGCTTGGCTTTCATGCCTTCGTCGTCAGCTTTATAGATAACGTACTGAACGGACGTGAAATAAGTATCGGAAAAATCTACCTGCTCTTTACGGCTGTCCGTAACGGTAAGCCCCGCCGCGCCGCAATCGTATTTTTCGCCGTTTTTAACGCTCTCGATTATAACTCCGAAATCTGCGTTTTCGATAACGACTTTTTTGCCGAGCTTTTCGCCCACTTTGTTCATGATGTCAACGTCCACGCCGACGATTTCGCTTCCCTTATAATATTCGAAAGGCGCGAAAAACGCGTTCGTGATAACGTAAATCTTATCATCCTTGCTCCCCCCGCAGGAAGAAAAAGCAAAAAGCGAACAAATCGCCGTCATAACCGATAAAATAATTGCCAATAATTTTTTCATATTAAACTCCCGATG
>JAJWOJ010000021.1:0-6439 GCA_021635425.1 Clostridiales bacterium
TAATAATACAGTATATGAAACCTATTATCGGGCAGAGTCGGAAAGCATACGAATGCAAATGACAAGGTCGGAAGATAATCGGTTTCGGAAGTAACTTAGGCAAAAGCAGGAGGCAATAATGAGTAAGACTAAATCGATAGTGATTCTTACTGTATTGGCAATACTTATTGCGTTCTTCGGGGCGGCTAGCTTTGTTTCGTTCGAAATTCCGAACAGCACAAAAGACTATAAGTCGATCTTCGGAACGATCGGAAAAGGTATTGACCTTGAAGGCGGATATTATGCCGTTCTTACACCCAAGTCGGGCGAAACGGCATCGAGCGAAGATATTGACGCCGTTATCGAAACTTTAAGATCCAGACTTGACGAGAACGGTTATACCGAAGCGACCATCACGAGACAGGATAACGGTCTCCGCGTGGAAATCCCCGCAATCGATAATCCCGACGAAGTTATGGAACTTATCGGCGATCAGGGCGAACTTCAGTTCAGAGATTCAAAGGGAAACGTTAAGGTAAGAGGCGAACACGTTAAAGACGCGAGATCGGGTTACGACGAAAACGGCGACCCGACCGTGTATCTCGAATTCACGTCCGAGGGCGCAACCCTTTTCGCAAGCGCGACGAAGGCAATTGCGGCAAAGGAAGACGGCGTTGAAAACAAACTCTCCATTTATCTCGGAGACAGGCTTATTTCGTCGCCTACGGTTTCGGCGGAAATTCCCAACGGACAAGCAACCATAACGGGTATCGATTCTATCGACACCGCTAAAACGATAGCTTCCGTCATAAAGAGCGGATCTTTGAAAATAGATTTTCAGATCAGCGAATCGAGACAGATAAGCGCAACGCTCGGCGATAACGTCTTAAACGGCGCAATGCTTGCGGCGGGTATCGGTCTTATCGCGATTTTCATTCTTATGATCGTATTCTACGGCGGAATGGGTATTGCGGCTTCGCTCGCGCTTATGATATACGTAATTTTGTATGTGGCGATTCTCGCTATATTCCCCGGCGTTCAGCTTACGTTCCCCGGTATCGCGGGTATCATCCTTTCAATCGGTATGGCGGTTGACGCAAACGTAGTCATTTTCGAAAGAATCAAGGACGAATACAGAAACGGCAAGAGAGTTAAAGCCGCTGTGGATTCGGGCTTTAAAAGAGCGGTTATAACCGTCCTCGATTCGAACGTTACGATAATCATCGCGTCCGTCGTTCTCTGGATATTCTGCTCGGGTTCGATCAAAGGCTTTGCCATAACCCTCGGAATAGGCGTTCTGGTTTCTCTTTTCACGGCTATTTTCGTGACGAGAGGTCTTATGGCTGTTTTGAAACCGTTCGGCGGCGAGGAAGAAGGCGTTGCTAAGCTTTACCACCTTAAAAGGAGGGACGCATAATGAACTCTCTTAAAACCAAAAACGTTAAAATCGTAGAAAAATTCGTACTTTTCCTTTGCATAAGTTTAGCCGTAATCGCAGCGGGCGTCGTTATGATGTTTGTCGGCGGCGGCATGAATTTAGGCGTTGAATTTAAAGGCGGTATGACCTTAGAGGTCGGTATCGAAGATATCACCGCCGCTAACTATATCGCTAAAAACGAAGACGCGTTCAAGTCCGACGTAAACAAGTGGCTTGAGAGCGGCGTTAAGCTCGGCGACGAAACTTACACGTTCAAGCCCGCATCCAACGTTCAGAAAGCAGGCGAAGGAACTTACGAGTTCAGAGTAGATAAAGAAGCAAAAATCGCGGGACAAAGCGGCAATTATATTCTTAACACCGAAAGTAAAGGTTTCACCGAGATTTTCTCGAAAGAAACGGGTCTTATGGCTACCGCCGTTAAGGAACACGTTGTCGAATACGTCAACGCAAAGGCAAATCTTCCTCAGAAAATCACCGTTGACGACGTTACCGTAAGAACTCATACGATCGGCAACGACGTCATGAAGGCGACAATCAGAAACGCGGCTATAGCCGTTGCGGTTGCCGTTGCGGCGATTCTCGTTTATATCGCTATAAGGTTTACCTGGATATCGGGTTTAGCGGCAATCCTCGCGCTCGTTCACGACGTTCTCGTTATGATTGCGCTCACCACGATTTTCAAAATCCCCGTAAACTCAACGTTTATTGCGGCTGTAATCACCATTATCGGTTACTCGATCAACGCTACGATCGTTATTTTCGACAGAATCAGAGAGCTTGAAAAAACTCCGTCGCTTGCCGAAAAAACCGATGCGGAACTTGCTAACAACGCTATCGCAAGCACTCTCTGGAGATCGATTCTTACAACGATTACAACCCTTATAATGATCGTTTCGCTTTCGATTTTCGGAAACTCCACCATCAAAGAGTTCTCGCTTCCGATAATCTTCGGACTTATCGCAGGCGCATATTCTTCGGTACTTCTTTCTGCCTCCATCTGGGTATATTTAAGAAAATTGTTCAGAATGTCCGGTAAAAGACCGAAATTGAAAACCAAAGCCGCTAAAAGCGACGTAATCGAAGTTGCGGACGCTCAGGCTTAATTAAAGCTGAGGTTCAGCTTAAAAGCTGAAAAACAAACACTTTCGGGCGGACTTATTATCCGCCCGTTTTTGTTTTTCGGGCAGTTAAGTTTTTTTTCTTTAAAAAGCTTAGTATCTGTCGATTTATGGAAGTGCAGAACCGTAGCTGAGTTAAAGCTTCACAAATACCCGAGAAAAAACGGAAGAACAATGATAAAAACCAAAATTTTGCCGCAAGGCTCTGAAAACTTAATAAAAGAAATAGCGGCGAAATGCGGAGTGTCACAGGCGTTTTCGAAGCTTTTGGTTTCGAGAGGAATAAAAAGCGCGGAAGAAGCCGAAAAATTTATCAACCCCGACAAACGCAATCTTTACGATCCGTTTTTGTTCGGGCAGATGAAAAACGCCGTTTCACGAATAACCAAAGCAAAAGAGAACGGCGAAACCGTTGTCGTTTACGGCGATTACGACGCCGACGGAATCTCCGCCACGACGATATTATATAAAGGGTTGAAGTTATTCGGGGTTGAAGCCGTTGCCGTCGTTCCGGAAAGAGAAAACGGTTACGGACTTACGGAAGGAGTGCTTGAAAGGGTTCTGGAAGAATATTGTCCCGACCTTCTGATAACCGTCGACTGCGGAATTTCCGCGGTGAACGAAGTTGCGGAACTCGAGGATTTAGGAGTGGACGTAATCGTTACCGATCACCATGAAATTCCCGAGAAAATTCCCGATTGCACGATTATAAACTGCAAACTTCACGACGGTTATCCCTTCGACGGGCTTTGCGGCGCGGGCGTTGCGTATAAACTCGTAAAAGCTCTTATCGGCGACGAGGCGGATAACTTTCTCGACCTTGTCGCGGTTGCGACGGTTGCGGACAGCATGCCGCTGACGGATGAAAACAGAATTCTCGTTTCGGAAGGCTTGAAGCTCATAAAAAGCGGCAGATGTTCAAAAGCCGTGAGGGCTATCGCCGAAATAGGCGGCTTAAAAGAAATTACGTCTTCGTCGCTTGCGTATACTATCGCGCCGAGGCTTAACGCCGCCGGCAGAATGGGCGACGCATATTCCGCTCTCGTTGCGTTCACTTCCGAAGATAATTACGAAATCAAGCTTCTTGCGGATAAGCTCAATACATACAATATTGCAAGGCAAGCCGAGTGTGACGAGCTTTATAAGTCCGCAAAAGAAAAAATGAAAACAAAATCCCCCCTTTCGCGCGTTATAGTTCTTTTTGACGAGAAGTGGAGATCGGGGCTTATAGGCATAGCGGCGGCGAAACTCGTCGAGGAATACACGAAGCCTGCGATATTGTTTGTCGAAAAGGACGGAGTGCTTCACGGAAGCGCGAGGTCCCTTGCGGGTATAAACATTTTCAAAGCATTGTCTGCCGTGAGCGACGTTATCGAACAATTCGGCGGGCATGCGCAAGCGGCGGGAGTTACCATAAAAAAGGGAAATATAGATATTTTCGAGAAAAAACTCAACGATTATCTGTGCGAAAACTACGGAATAGAAGTTTTTTCAGAGGATATAGAAGTTGACGGAATCGTTACGGGTAAGTTCGGAATGAGCCTTGCGAAAGAACTCGAACTTTTAGAGCCGTGCGGCGTGGAAAATCGCCGTCCGATTTTCGCTCTTTCGGTGGCGGAAGCCTATGCTTCGCCGATAAAATACGGCTCGCCGCACGTATCGTTTTCGACGCCGCAGATAGACATGATGTTTTTCGGCGGTTACGATTTTTTGCCTACGCTTAATTCTTCGAGCGAAAAAACGGTGGTTTTCGAGCCGAGGATATCCGTTTTCAACGGCAGAGAAAATCTTAAAGGTTACGTAAAAGAAGTTATACCCGTTGTGGGAGATAACGAAGACGTGAAACTCGCGCTTTTTGAAAATCAGCTTAAAGCGGGCGAATGTCAGAGCGTAATCGAAACAATCGACAGAAAAACCGCGCAAAAATTCATCGACGAGGCTAAATCGGAAATATACGGAACGCTTCTCGTCGTGAACGATCCCGAAACCGTTTTTAAATACGGCGGGCTTGACGGAATGGAAACAGACCTTATGGCTGTTCCTCGCGGCGGAAATAAAAATAAGCTGTGTTACGGGCTTTCGGAAGGCGATTTCGGCGAATATTTGCGTGTGGTTTTTCTCGATAAACCGCTTTTTGTTCCCCGCGTCGGAACAAAGGCTTACGTCGTTGCCGAAATCGAGGGTTTTAGCGGCGAAGGAATAAAAACGGACAGAGATACGATGATAAACGCCTATCTCGCGCTTAAAAAAATCGAAGTCGGATTCACGTCCGCGAAAGACGCATGCTTAAAACTTAACGAAAAAAATCGGAAGCAAATTGCTTTTGCGATAAAAGTTTTTGAGGAATTAGGTCTGATATCGTTTAAAAACGGCAGATATTACGTCGTCGGCGGCAAAAAATGCGATTTAAATTCGTCCGTCATATACTGCCGCGCGACTTGTTTGTAAATTTGTCGGTTAATTATATAATCGAAAAACGATTGTAAACTACGGTTAAAATTATGTATGAAGAAATAATACAAAGCATCGAAAAAAGTTATCCCGAAGCAGAACGCGAAGTTTTGAAAAAAGCTTTTTTGTTCGCGCAAAAAGCGCATGAAGGGCAAAAGCGCGCGTCGGGCGAGGAGTATTTTACGCATCCCGTCGCCGTTGCGCAGATTCTCGTTGACCTCGGAATGGATTATTACACCATTGCCGCGGCGTTTTTGCATGACGTAATCGAAGATACTCCCGTTTCCGAGGGTGATATAAAAGATGAGTTCGGCGATGAGATATTAGAGCTTGTCGAGGGGGTTACAAAGCTCGATAAAATCGAATTCAAGTCCCATGAAGAGGAGCAGGCGGAAAACTTCAAGAAGATTTTCGTGTCGATGGCAAAGGATATCCGCGTCATCATCATCAAACTTGCCGATCGTCTGCACAACATGCGTTCGCTTAACTACCTTTCCAAGGAGCGGCAGCTTCGCATGGCTCAGGAAACGCTCGATATCTATGCGCCTATCGCGGGCAGGCTCGGTATTTCGCAGATAAAATGCGAACTCGAAGATTTGTGCCTTAAATATCTCGACCCCGAAGCTTACGAATTTTTGGCGGTCAATATCAATTCGCAGATAAGCGAAAGAAAGGAATTCGTCAATTTCGTCGTAAACGAAATCAAGAAAATACTTAAAGAATCGAACATAGAAGGGGAAGTTTTCGGCAGAACAAAGCATTTTTACAGTATTTATAAAAAGATGAAACGGCAGAATAAAACGCTCGATCAGATTTACGATCTCACTGCCGTAAGAATAATCGTAGATACCGTCGATCAGTGTTACGAACTTTTCGGTAAAATACATCAGGAGTGGAAGCCTATTCCCGGCAGAATCAAGGATTACATCGCAACGCCGAAGGAAAACATGTACCAAAGCTTGCACACCACCGTCGTTACGAACATCGGAAAGATTTTCGAAATTCAGATCAGAACGAAGGAAATGAACCGCACAGCCGAATACGGTATCGCGGCGCATTGGAAATATAAGGAAAACAAAGAAAATACCGACGCATTCGATAAAAGGCTCAGTTGGATAAGAGAGGTTATGGAATGGCAGGGCGGGCTTAACAACTCCACGGAGTTTCTTGAGAGTTTAAAGGGCGACCTTTATAACAACGAAGTGCTTGTTTTCACCCCGAAAGGCGAGGTTATCAGCCTTGTTAAAGACGCAACGCCTATCGATTACGCTTATCGTATTCACACGGAAGTGGGTAATAAATGCGTAGGGGCAAAAGTCAACGGCAAAATGGTTCCGCTCACCACAACTCTTTGCACGGGCGACGTGGTTGAGATAATCACTTCTAAATTATCCAAAGGTCCGTCGTGGGATTGGCTTAAAATCGCAAAATCATCGGGCGCGAAGGCTAAAAT
>JAJWOJ010000021.1:6449-14255 GCA_021635425.1 Clostridiales bacterium
GGCTATGCAAGTCGATAACGAAAAACTCGGCAAATCGATGCTCGATAGCGAGGCGAAAAAAAGGGGTTACAGCCTCGGCGAGCTTCTCAATCCCGTAAGTTTTGAAAGAATAAGCCAAAAACTTTCCGTTTCTTCGCCCGAAGAAATGTATGCGGCGGTCGGTTGCGGCGCGATAACGATTAACAGCGTTCTTTTAAAACTGATCGATTTCCACAAAAAGGAAATTCCCGTTCCCGAAAAAATCGCCGAAAGTAAGGTCAAAAAGGTCTCCGAAAACGTCGGCGGCGTAAAAATTAAGGGCATGAGCGGGCTTTTAGTACGTTTTGCAGGTTGTTGTAACCCTGTTCCGGGAGACGATATCGTTGGTTTTGTTTCGAGAGGCAGAGGCGTAACCGTTCACAGGCGTGATTGTCCGAACATGAAAAACGAAGATCCCGGCAGACTTCTCGAAGCCGAGTGGGTGGGCGATCAGGGTTCTTACAGCGTTTCGATTCGCGTTGTCGGCGGCGAGGACGCGCCTATTCTCGTTTGCGTTTCCAATGCCTGCACGGAGCTCGGGCTTATGATAGTTTCCGTTAACGGCAGAATAGACGCAAAAAATCATCAGTCGATTGTAGAGTTTACCATAAAGCTCGGCAAAAAGGAAGATCTCGACCTTCTTATAAACAAAGTAAATCAGAATTCCTGCATAACGGATATATTCAGAATATGATAAAAATAATCAAAAAACCCGTCGCGCCGATAGACGCAAACTCGTATATCGTGTTCGACCAAAAAACAAGAAATTGCGTGATAATCGACTTCGGCGCGGACTTTTCACGTTTAATGAAGTCTTGCGACGACCTGAAATTAAACGTCTGCGGCGCGCTTTTGACGCACGGGCATTTCGACCACGGAATGAGCGGTTATCTTGCGAAAGATTACGGCGTTAAGGTTTACGTTCCCGAAGGGGACGAAACAATGCTTTACTCGGACGATAATCTGGCTAAGAAATTCGGTTTGTCCGCTCCCTTTTACCATGCCGACGAAACTTTGAAGGAAGGAGAAACGGAGATCGGCGGAATAAAAATCAAAGTCATTTCCACTCCGGGGCATACGAAAGGGTCGAGCTGTTTTATTATAGACGACAAACTTTTCACGGGCGATACGTTGTTTTTCGGTTCTTACGGCAACACGAATTTTCCGGGCGGAAGCTATGCGGAAATAAAGAATTCCATAAAAAACAAATTGTTCGGGCTTGAAGGGGACTTTGAGGTTTTCCCGGGGCACGGCGAAAACACGACGCTCGATTACGAGAGAAAATTCAATTATATAAACGATGATAATTACCGATAAACAATGGCTCGAAGCCGATTTTGCGGAAGAGAGCAAATTCTTCGAAAAAGTAACCGACGATATGAAAATCATTCATTCGTCGGACGAAAAGGACGGATTTTTCCTTAACGAAGTGAGCGTTAACGGAAAAACGTATTCTTTTGCGGACAGACACGTTTACAAAAACGAGATCGAACATAAGCGTTATTTCCGCCGCTATGCTAAGCTCGCGTTGTACAAAGCCCTTTCCGATTTTACGGGCGAAAAACCCGAGTGGGGCGCGCTTACGGGGATCAGACCCGTTAAGTTTGCTTATTCCGAAGGCGCGAAATGGCGCGAGGTTATGGGTGAAGAAATGGAAGTTTCGCCAGAAAAACTCGACATGGTGGGGAGGATTATCGAAGCACAGAAGGGAATTTATCGGATATCGGACGAAAATGCCGATTTTTTCGTGAGTATTCCGTTCTGCCCGTCGAGATGCGCCTATTGTTCTTTCGTCTCAAACGAGATAGGCAAGGAAAAACACGTTCACGAGTACGTTTCGGCATTATGCGACGAAATCGAAGCTACCAAACCTGTTTTTTCAAAATATCGCTCCTTTTACGTCGGCGGGGGAACGCCGATTTCCCTTCCGTTACCCGAACTCGAAAGAGTTCTGAACGCGATAGGTTGTCCCGACGTCGAGTACACCGTGGAAGCGGGCAGACCCGACTGCATTACCGACGAAGTGCTTGCGCTTTTAAAAGAAAATGGAGTTACGAGAATCTGCGTAAATCCCCAGACATTTAACGATAAAACGCTCGTCGCGATAGGCAGAAAGCACACGGCGAAGGATATTATCGATAAGTTCGCGCTTGCGAGAAAGTACGGTTTCGACATAAATATGGATTTGATCGCGGGGCTTACAGGCGAAACTTTCGAGGATTTCCGCTACAGCATGGATACGGCTCTGGAGCTTGATCCCGATAACCTCACCGTGCATACTTTATCGCTCAAAAAGGGCAGCGTATTGAAAGAAAAATGCGACCGTCTGCCCGCGGGCGAAATCAAGAAGATGATAGATTACTCCGCCTATAAGTCGATTAACGCGGGTTTTTCGCCTTATTACATGTACAGACAGAAGTATATGGCGGGCAATCTGGAGAACACGGGTTATACAAAACGAGGAAAAGCCTGCGTATACAATATCGACGTTATGGAAGAGATTTCGTCTAATCCCGCATGCGGTGCCAACGGCGTTTCGAAAAGACTTTTTGCCGCCGAGGACAGAATAGAGCGTTACGGCGCGCCGAAGGATATAAAAACATATATCGAAAAGGTCGGCAAAATCATTGCGGACAAGAGGGAATTCTTCGCAAAATAACGTTGCGGACAAAAAGTAAAAAAAATATGCAATCGCATGAAAAACGATTGCTTTTTTTATTTATATATGGTAATATAATCATAGCTCTTTGCGCAGTACGGCGAATACTCGACGCCGCGCTTCGCTTCGAAGCATAAAATTTCCATTCAGGAGGATAAACAACATGGAAAAAGAAAGAAAATCAGAGATCATCAACACTTACAAAAGACATGACGGCGACACGGGTTCCGCAGAAGTTCAGATTGCTCTTTTAACCGAGAGAATCAACCACCTCAACGACCACCTTAAGCTTAACAACAACGATAAGCATTCTCGTCGCGGACTTTTGAAAATGGTTGGTCGCAGAAAGGGTATGCTCGACTATCTTAAGTCTGTCGACATCGAGAAGTACAGAGATATCATCGCTAAACTCGGGCTCAGAAAGTAATATTCGGGGAGTATTTCACATACTCCCTTTTTTGCTATATAACGGCTGTACCGTTTTTTGCGGTATACCCGTTATATCGGCAGAAGGGTCGATCGAAACGGAATGGAAAACGCGGCTGTTTCCGTGCGGGAACAAGCTTGCGGTTTCCTTTTCCGGACTGATTTTAAAAAAGAAAGTATCGCCGTGCGGTATGCGGGTTTTAAGTCGCGTCGCGGCGGCGTTCCTGAGGTCTTGCGTATAAAGAAAAAGCAAACCGATAAATCAGAGCTAAAAAAAGGAGAACAACATGTTAGAAAACCACAAAGTATTCAAAACTTTAGTCGGCGGACGCGAAGTAACGGTTGACGTAGGTAAATACGCTCAGCAGGCAAACGGTTCGTGTATCGTCAAATGCGGGGAAACAATGGTCATGGTAAACGTTACCATGGCGCCCGAACCGAGAGCGGGAATGGACTTCTTCCCTCTGTCGGTCGATTATGAAGAGAAAATGTATTCCGTCGGTAAAATCCCCGGCGGCTTCAAGAAGAGAGAGGGCAGAGCGAGCGATAAGGCTATTCTCGTTTCGAGACTTATCGACAGACCTATAAGACCGCTTTTCCCCAAAGGGCTTTTCAATGACGTAACGGTTGTCGCAACCGCGCTTTCGGTCGATCCCGACATCGCTCCGGAGCCTCTTGCGATGCTCGGAAGCTCGATTGCTTTAAGCATTTCCGATATTCCGTGGGCTGGACCTACGGGTTCGGTCGTTGTGGGAATCGTAGACGGCGAATTCGTAATCAATCCCACCGTCGCTCAGAAAGAAAAGAGTACTCTTGCTCTTAACCTTTCGGGAACGAAGGACGCAATCATGATGGTTGAAGCGGGCGCAAAGGAAATCGACGACGAAGCAATGGTCGGCGCGATTCTTTTCGGTCACGAAGAAATCAAAAAGCAGTGCGCTTTCATCGAAGAAATCGCTAAGGAATGCGGAAAGAAGAAGCTCGAAATGGAGCTTTATCACGTTCCCGAAGATCTCGACGCGGCTGTCCGCGCTTACGCGAGCGAAAAACTCGATTACGCGCTCGACACTTTCGACAGATTCGAAAGACAGGCTCGTCAGGACGAGGTCGAAAAAGACTGTCTCGAACATTTCGCGGAGCAGTTCCCCGATATGGCGAGAGAAATCAAAGATTCGCTTTATTATATAACTAAAGAAAAGGTAAGAGCAAAGATCACCAACAGCGGCGTAAGACCGGACGGCAGATCGCTTACCGAAATCAGACCTATCTGGTGCGAACACGGAATTCTCCCGAGAGTTCACGGCAGCGCGGTGTTCACGAGAGGTATGACGCAGGTTATGACAACCTGTACCCTCGGCACTATTTCCGAAGTTCAGAAACTCGAAGGTCTCGACAACGAAGAATACAAGAGATATATTCATCATTATAACATGCCCGGTTACGCTTCGGGCGAAGCTAAGCCTTTAAGAAGCCCCGGCAGACGTGAAATCGGTCACGGAGCATTGGCTGAAAGAGCGCTCGAACCCGTTATTCCTTCCGAAGAAGAGTTCCCGTATGCGATAAGGCTCGTTTCCGAAGTTCTTTCGTCCAACGGCTCGACGTCGCAGGCTTCCGTATGCGGTTCTACGCTTGCTCTTATGGATGCGGGCGTTCCCATCAAGCGTCCTGTTGCGGGTATCGCGATGGGTCTTATCAAAGATACCGAAAGCGGTAAGATTTCCGTTCTTTCCGATATTCAGGGCTTGGAAGATTTCCTCGGCGATATGGACTTCAAAGTTGCCGGTACCGTAAACGGAATCACCGCAATTCAGATGGATATCAAAATCAAGGGTATCAGCGAAGAAATTTTAAGAAAGGCAATCAAGCAGGCTAACGAGGGCAGACATTTCATCCTCGGCAAGATGCTCGAATGCATCCCCGCACCCAACGCGGAACTTTCCAAATACGCTCCGAAGATTATTTCCTTCAATATCTCCACGGATAAGATTAAGGACGTTATCGGCAGCGGCGGAAAGACTATTAACAAGATTATCGACGAAACGGGCGTTAAGATCGATATAAACGAAGACGGTAAGGTTTGCATAGCGACTTACGGCGAGGATCTTTCCATGGCGGAAAAGGCTAAGGCGATGATAATGAGCATCGCGAGAGATCCCGAAGTCGGCGATATGTTTATCTCCACCGTTGTAAGAATTCTCCCGAAAGTCGGCGCGTTCTGCGAGCTTGCTCCCGGAAAAGACGGAATGATTCACATCTCCAAGATGAGCGAGAAGAGAATCAACTCCGTAGACGAAGTTCTTGCAATCGGCGACACCGTTAAAGTTGAGATCATCAAGATCGGCGAAAAGGGTATCGACCTTAAGCTTCTCGAAAAAATAGAACAGGCGTAAAAATTTTCAGGGGTTGTCGAGTGTGCTGCGGGGCATGTTATGCCGAACGTGCATTTTTCGACAACCCCTCTCTTTTTATTCTTGACCGGCATAGGGGTTTGCATTAAAAGCGAAAAGTCGGGCTATATATCGATTAACACGCATATAATTATTTTTAAAGGGGTGGCGAGATGCACTTTATCGACGTTGTTTTAATAACCGTGATCGGCATAATCGAAGGGATAACGGAATGGCTTCCCGTGTCGAGTACGGGGCATATGATGATTTTCGAGCATTTCTTTACGGGCGCTTTTTCCGAAGGGTTTTTTACGAAAGACTTTAAGGATATGTTCGATTATCTTATTCAGCTCGGCGCGATTATAGCCGTAATCGTAATGTTCTGGAAGAGAATTTTTCCGTTCGGAACGGAAAAACGCGAAGAAACTATGGCGGACGGAAGCACCGTTTTAAAAAGCAAAGTCGTTTCAAAACCTTCGATATGGAAAATGTGGCTTAAAGTCGTCGTCGCGTGCGTGCCTGCCGTCGTCGCGCTTTTTGTGGACAAACTTTTCGATAATATCGGAAATACGGCGCAAATCGTAACAGTCGGCTCGATGCTTATTTTATACGGCGCGGCGTTCATCGTGATCGAAAGATTACATAAAAACAAACAACCGAAAATCGAAACGGTTGACGGAATGAGTTATCTCACCGCGTTTTTTATAGGTTGTTTTCAGGTCCTCGCGGCAGTTCCGGGGACGTCGAGATCGGGCGTTACGATAATCGGCGCGCTTATCTTGGGTCTTTCGAGAACGGCGGCTGCGGAATTCACATTCTTCCTCGCGATCCCCACAATGGTCGGCGCGAGCGGGTATAAAATACTCAAATTCGTTAAAAACGGCGGCGTGATAACGACTCCGCAGATTTCCGCGCTTATATTGGGCATGGTCGTCGCGTTCGTCGTTTCGCTGTTCGTAATCAGATTCTTAATGGATTTCGTCAAGAAACACGATTTCGAATTATTCGGGTGGTACAGAATCGCGCTCGGCGCGCTTGTCATCGTTCTGTGCCTGTGCATTCCCGTTTAAAATTCAAACCATGGATAAAAAAATTCTTACGGTGCAGGATATTTCTTGCGTAGGGCAATGTTCGCTTACGGTCGCATTACCGATTATTTCCGCTTGCGGAATAGAAACGTGTATTTTGCCGTCTGCCGTTCTTTCGACGCATACGGGCGGTTTCACGGGTTACACTTTCAGAGATTTAACCGACGATATGCCGCTTATCGCAAAGCATTGGCTTAAAGAAGGAATATCTTTCGACGCGCTTTATACGGGCTATCTCGGGAGCGAAAAACAGATAGATTACGTCAAAGACATTCAAAAGGGCCTTATCAAAAAGGGCGGAATAACTATAGTAGACCCCGCTTGCGCGGACAACGGCAAGCTTTATTACGGGTTTGGCGAGCATTTCGTTAAGAAAATGGCTTCGCTTATCGCGGTTTCCGATATTGCGCTTCCCAACATTACGGAAGCCTCCTTGCTCACGGGCGAGGAGTTTAAAACCGAATATGACGAAAGTTATATCGACCGTCTTACCGATAAAGTTTTAGCTCTCGGCGCAAAATCGATTGTTTTAACGGGTGTAAGTTACGACGAAAATTCGACGGGCGTATACGTAAAAACCGAAGCGGGCGAAAAGTATTATTATAAACACGAGAAAATTTCGGGCGGATTCCACGGTACGGGCGACGTTTACGCATCGGCGTTTTCGGGAATGCTTCTTCATGGGAAAACGATTGAAGAAGCGGCAAGAATCGCAGCGGATTTTACGCTTCTCGCGATAAAAAACACCGTCGGAGACGAAAATCACCATTACGGCGTTAAATTCGAAAAGGGGTTAGGGTATTTAATAAAACAAATATAATCAATTGATTTCGGGCTGTTTCAAATGAAGAAAAATTTCGAAATGAATATGAGCGAGGGTCAAATACTCGGTAAACTCATAATTTATTCTATTCCGCTGATCTGTACGAACGTGTTGCAGCTTTTGTTCAACGCGGCGGACGTTGCCGTTCTCGGAATGTTCGTAAGCGACGACGCGGTTGCGGCGGTCGGGGCGACCGGCGCGCTTATAAATTTAATAATAGGGTTGTTTGTCGGGCTTTCGGTCGGGGCAAACGTACTCGTGGCGAGATTTGCGGGCGAGCAGAATATGGATTCTTCGCATAAAACCGTAAGCACGTCGGTAATAGTAAGCCTCATTGCGGGGCTTTTCCTTGCTTTTATAGGATATTTCTTTGCCGAAACTTTCCTTGAGTGGACGAATTGCGAC
>JAJWOJ010000022.1 GCA_021635425.1 Clostridiales bacterium
TTTATATGGCAGAAATTTTTCTTTCGACCTCAAAACGTTTTCGCTTCCGTCGACAAGCCCCGCGAACGTTCGGTTCGATAAAAAAACTTGGTTTAAAGCTTTCGACGAGGTGAATGAGGATGAGTGAATACGATATAGTTGTTGAAAAGCTCAAAAAGAAAGCCGATGCAAAATACAAGGCTTTTAACGACAGAATTGTTGTTTCGGGTTATGAAACAATAGGCGTAAGAATCCCCGATATCAAAAAAATCGCGAAAGAAATCGATAAAAAGAAAATCGGCGAATACTTATCCGAATGTAAGTTTGCGTATTACGAGGACGTTTTGATTTACGGTTTTCTGATTGCGGAGCTTCCTTTTGACGAGTTTTGGCAGAAAAAAGATTTTTACCTTTCAAAATGCGACAGTTGGGGGCAAATCGACTGTTTTGTTCCGATGCTTAAAATTCCCAAAGACAGGCAAGAGGAGTTTTATAACCTTTGCATGAACGGAATCGAAACTCAGACCGATTTCGCGTTGAGGTTCAGAATAGTCGCGCTGATGAGTTTTTTCGTCGGAACCGAACATACCGAAGAGATTTTAAAAACCGTCGAAAAACTTGACGGAAAAGGATATTACAACGATATGGCGATCGCATGGCTTATATCGGTTGCGTTTATCAAAAAAAGAGATATAACGCTTCGGTTTTTAAAAAAAGATAAACTGAGCGTTTTTACCCACAATAAAGCAATTTCGAAAATAAACGATTCGTACAGAGTGGACGAATCGGATAAAAAATATTTAAAAACATTGAGGAAATGAGGATGGACATTTTAAACCGTATTACCGAGGAGTTTAAATTAAGGGAAGACCATGTAAAAAACATAGTCGACCTGTTGGATGAGGGGAACACTATTCCGTTTATAGCCCGTTACAGAAAAGAAATGACGGGGCATATCGACGATCAGGTTTTGAGAGAACTTGCGGACAGACTTACATATCTTCGCAATATCGAAAAGAGAAAAGAGGAAGTTGCGAAATCCATAACCGAACAGGGAAAGATGACGGAAGAAATACAAGCCGCATTGGATGCCGCGGAAACCATAACCGAAGTCGAAGATATTTACAGACCGTATAAGCAGAAGAGAAAAACAAGGGCGACCGTCGCAATCGCGAAAGGTCTCGAACCGCTTGCCGATATTCTTCTTGCGCAAGACGTTAAAACGGGAACGGCAGAAGAACTTGCAAAGCCTTTCGTAAACGAAGAACTCGGCGTTAAAAACGAAAAAGAGGCTCTTGCGGGTGCGGAAGACATTATCGCCGAAAGAGTTTCCGACGACGCGGAACTTAGAAAAAAACTTCGTAGAATTTATCTCAAAAACGGTGAAATCTCCTCAAAAATCCAAAAAGCGGAGGAAGACGGCGCAAAAACTTACGAGATGTATGCCGAATATTCCGAGCCTGTATCCGAAATCAAATCTCACAGAATTCTCGCGCTTAACCGCGGCGAGGAAGAAGGATTTCTTAAGGTTAAAGTCGCAATCGACGAGGAGTTTGCCGTTCGCGTTTGCGAAATCGGTTTCGTAAAAGAAGGAAGCGTAACTACCGATTGCGTAAAACTTGCCGTTGCGGACGCTTATAAAAGGCTTATTCAGCCGTCGATTGAAAGAGAGATAAGAAATTATCTTACCGAAAACGCTCAGGAGCAGGCGATAAAGATGTTTGACGTAAACCTTCGCCCCCTTCTCATGCAACCGCCCGTAAAAGATAAAGTTACCATGGGGTTCGACCCTGCTTACAGAACGGGATGTAAAATCGCGGTTGTGGACGGAACGGGTAAAGTTCTCGACACGACGGTTGTTTATCCCACGCCCCCGCAGAGCAAAACGGCAGAGGCAAAAGCAACGTTGGAAAAGCTTATCGATAAATATTCGGTGGACGTTATTTCAATAGGAAACGGAACGGCTTCGAAGGAATCGGAAATTTTCGTTGCGGACATGCTTAAAGATTATAACGGAAAAGTCGGTTACGTAATAGTCAACGAGGCGGGAGCTTCGGTATACTCGGGTTCTCCGCTTGCGGCAAAGGAATTCCCGCAGTATGACCTTACGTTAAGGTCGGCTATATCCATAGCGAGGAGATTGCAGGATCCGCTTGCCGAACTTATAAAAATCGACCCGAAAGCGATAGGCGTCGGTCAGTATCAGCACGACATGCCCGCGGCAAGGCTCGACGAAGTTCTCGACGGGGTATTGGAAGACTGCGTAAACAGCGTCGGCGTCGATCTTAACACCGCAAGCCCTTCTTTATTGTCGAGGGTTTCGGGGCTTAATTCCGGTATTGCCGGCAACATAATCGCTTACCGCGAGGAAAACGGAAAATTCACCGCAAGAAAGCAGCTTCTCAAAGTTCCGAAGCTCGGAGCGAAGGCATACGAGCAGTGCGCGGGCTTTCTGAGAATAAGAGACGGTAAAAACATTCTCGACAACACTGCCGTTCACCCCGAATCGTATGAGGCGACCGAAAAACTCCTTGCGCTTTTCGGTTACACGGATAAAGACGTAGAGGAGAGAAAACTCGGCGCGCTTCCCGAACAGATAAAAAAATACGGCGAAGTAAAAGCCGCGGAAGAATGCGGACTCGGCGTTCCCACCATGAACGATATAGTCGTCGAACTTTTAAAACCGGGCAGAGACGTCAGAGACGGACTTCCGAAGCCCGAGCTTCGTTCGGATATAATGGATATCAACGATCTCGTTGTCGGAATGGAGCTTACGGGAACGGTAAGAAACGTAATCGATTTCGGCGCGTTTATAGATATCGGCGTTCATCAGGACGGGCTTGTTCATATTTCGGAAATATCGGATAACTACGTCAAGCATCCTTCCGACGTTCTCAAAGTCGGTCAGGTTGTAAAGGTAAGAGTTTTATCCGTCGACGTAAAGAAAAACAGAATAGGGCTAACCATGCGCAAAGAACGCAAAAATCAATAATCAAACAAGTTGACAAAGCCGCCGATATCGTCTATAATAAGGAAGACGATATCGGCTTTTTGTGTGTATGATCGGCTATATCGTTTTACTAAAACGGAGGGAATAAAATGGGGACTTATGAAAAAGTATGTTCGATAATTGCCGAACAACTCGGAATCAAAACCGAAGCGGTTTCTAAGGAGAGCGACGTTATAAACGATCTCGGCGCGGATTCTATCGATATCGTTCAGTTGCTTATGGCAATGGAGAACGAATTCGGCGTTACCGTAAGCGAAGACGACGCCGATAACCTTAAAACGGTCGGCGATATCGTTTCGCTTATCGACTCGAAAAATTAAATAATTTCAAACCGATCGCCCGTGAAATTCCGCGGGCGATTTTTATGTTTTGCGGTTAATGCGTTGCGTAAAATCCGAAGCAAAGCGACCGGAAACGACGTAAATTTTATTCTTGACAGAAACACTTATAATTTTTATTTTATAAACACTTAATACGCTTGAAAAAGTTGTTTCGTTATGCTATAATTTTAACGTAATAAATATATAACTTAAAATAAGTGAGGTGAAACGATTGGCAAAAAAAAGCGATTCTTTTTTCGGTAAAGAATTATGGGGGATGGTTTTGATGCTTGTTTCCGCCTTTTTGTTGTTTTCGCTTATAACGGGAAACAATATTTTTTATCCTGTGGGCGGCATTATCAGAGCGTTTTTGCTCGGAGTTGCGGGATATTTTTCTTTTCCGCTTCTCGTTATGATTTTCGGATGGGGGCTGATGTCTCTTTCGGGTAAAAAAATATCCGGTAAACGCGGCGCGATAATTGCCGCAATGCTCTTTATTTGTCTTTTCGGCGCGTTTGCGATAACGCACCTTGCAAAAACTCCCGTTTCGGGCGGAGTTACGTCAAAGGAATACCTCTCGTCTGTCTATTCTGCGGGCGAAGGCGGCTTTCAGACTTCGACAATCGGCGGAGTTATATTCGGCGCGGCCGATTATTGGCTTGTGCAGTGTTTGTCCGTTGCGGGAACGTATATAGTGTGGATTCTCGTTTTGCTGTTGAGCGCGTTCGTCGCGCTTAAATGCGTACCGACAAAGCGCACCGAAAAAACAGGATCCGAAGACGTTAAGATAAAAGGCGCGGAAAGAGGGAAACGCAAAAAAGACGATTACGACTTCGATGAATACGAAGACGTCGAAAGGGGCAGAAACGACAGAAGAACGGTAAATGCGGCGCAGGAATCGCCGAAGAGAAGCATATCCGACGAAAAACCGATAAAACGCAACAGAACGCTCGTCGTCGGGAATTCCGATTTCGAAATGCGTACCGACGAGGAGTATGCGACGGTCGGCGGGTATGAATTCGGCTCTAAGAAACGGAATTCCTCCCGCAACGACATTTCGAAAAAGAACGACGATCTGCTGAATAGCGGATATTCGAAAACTTCGCTTTACAGCGATGAATACGATAAGGACTTTGAGAGCAAATTGAGATACGTGAAGTCGGGGTCGGACGTTCGTTCGTCTTCCGTTCCGTCGTATGACGGAAGCGGTTCTCAACCTTACGATAAGCGGAAAACGTCTTTCGAGGCCGTGGACGGATTGGACGAATCGGGAATAAACGGCGATATATACATGCCGAAAACATTTAAAGCCGCAGTGTCGCGGCATGCGGCGAAAAAGACGTCCGATTTCAGGAGCAACGATATCGAATCTGAAATGGAGGAGGTCAACAACTTCGTAAGCGACGACGTTTTGTCCGACGCGGGAGCGATCGACCTTAACGAACCTCTTATCGACGAAACTAAAAACGATCGCAACGATTACAGCGATTACGAGGCGGTTGCTCACAGAAAGACCGAGTCGTTAAAACCCGAACAGAGCGATAAATCGTTCGATTCGAGACAGCCGATAAAGCCTGCCGTCGAAAAAAAGAGCGGCGCGGAAAAACCTGAGAAGCCGCAAGATGACGGAGAAAGCAATCCGTTTGACGAAATGCCTTTGAATTTCAAATACAACGCTCCGCCGCTCGACCTTCTGAAATCGTATTCCTCGCAGGAAAATTACGGCGAAGTAGACTATTTCAAGCGAGATAAGGCAACGAAGATAATAAACACCCTTAAGGTTTTGGGCGGCGTGGAGGTAAGCCTTGCGAATATCGTCCACGGTCCTACCGTCACGAGATTCGATATAGCTATCCCCGATAACGTTTCGATAAAATCGATTCTTAAATATACCGACGATTTAAAGCTCCGTCTTGAAACCAAAAACGATATAAGAATAACGCCCATCCCGGGGTCGTCTCTTATAGGTATCGAAGTCGCAAACGATAAGCGTTCTATAGTCGGGCTTAAAGACGTAATTCAAAGCGACGCGTTCACAAAAACCAAAAAGACTTCGCTTACGTTTGCAATCGGTAAAGATATCGTCGGCAACCCCGTGGTTGCGGATCTCACGAAAACGTTGCATATGCTTATCGCGGGCGCAAGCGGAACGGGAAAGAGCGTCGGGCTTAACTCTCTTCTTGTCAGCTGGTTTTATAAATACAGCCCCGCGGATTTAAGGCTTATAATAGTCGACCCGAAGCTCGTCGAGTTCAAGGTGTTCGAGGGAATACCTCATCTTCTTTTCGGCGATATAATAACGGACGCGAAAACCGCCGTTGCCATGCTTAACTGGGCTGTTAAGGAAATGGAAGCGAGATATACGAAAATGGCGGAACTCGTCGTTCATAATATCGATGAATATAACGACCTTATCGACCCGAGAAAGGACAGAAAGCTTCCGAAGATAGTAATCATTATAGACGAGTTTGCAGACCTCATGTCTACGGACAAAAAGGCAATCGAGGAGAAAATCGGAAGGCTTGCGCAGAAAGCGAGAGCTGCGGGAATGTATCTTATTCTCGCGACGCAAAGACCTTCGGTCAATATCATCGAAGGTTCGATCAAGACGAACTTCATTTCGAGAATGGCGTTCAAGATGTCCAACGCTATGGACTCTTCCACGATTATAGGCGAAAGCGGAGCGGAGAAACTTCTCGGCAACGGCGACCTTTTATATCGCATGAGCTACATGAGCAATATGGAAAGAGCGCAGGGCGCGTATATCGATATGGAAGAAATAAAATCGGTCGTCGCGTATATCAAGAACAACAATAAAGCATATTTCAACGAAGCGGCTATGAAAGAAATAAACGGCGAAGCAAACCCGCAGATAGAAAGCGTTACGGGTGCGGAAGAAAAAGTTCCCGATTATTATATAGAGGCGTTAAAGATTGCCGTTGAAATGGGAAGTATTTCTATTTCGCTTATTCAAAGACGTCTTAAGTCCTGCGGGTTCCCCAAAGCCGCAAAGATTTTCGACTGGATGGTTGCCAAAGGCTACGTATTAAACAGCCAGGGCGGAAAACAAAAACAAGTAACTCTTTCGCAGGAAGAGTTTGACGAGCTTTACGGAGATTATGACGTATAACACATTTAAAGAAAAAACTATCGGGGTGATTTCGCTCGGTTGCGATAAAAACAGGGTGGACACCGAAAAGATGCTTGCCGTTCTGGGTTCGGATAAAATAACTTCCGAACAGGAAAACGCGCAGATAATCATCATCAATTCGTGCGCTTTTCTGGAAAGTTCCCGAAAAGAGGCGATAGAAACGGTTTTCGAAGTCAACGAACTCAGAAAAACGGGTAAACTCGAAAAGATTATTCTTACGGGTTGCATGCCTCAGAAATTCGTGCAGGATATGTTCGACGAATTCAAGGAAGTGGACGTTTTTTTGGGAACAGCCGATTATGAGCTTCTTCCCGAAGCTATAGAGCTTGCATATAGCGGAGAACGAGTGAATTTCGTCGGCAAAGCCAAGGAATTCAAGCAGGAAAAAAGAGTCGTGACAACCCCTCTTCATTATGCTTACCTTAAAATCGCGGACGGTTGCGACAATCGTTGCACATACTGTCTTATCCCGTCGATAAGAGGCAAATATCGTTCGGAACCTATGGAAGAGCTTTTAGACGAAGCAAAGGCTTTAGGCGAAATATCGGAGCTTATATTGGTCGCGCAGGATATCACTCGTTACGGCGAGGATTTATACGGCGAAAACAAACTTACCGAGCTTCTTAAAAAATTGTCCGCACTCGATAACGTCGGGTCGATAAGGCTTTTGTACGCTTATCCCGATAAACTGACGGACGATATTATTTCGGAAATCAAAAACAACCCGAAGATAATAAAGTATCTCGATATTCCTTTGCAGCATGCCGACCCTGTCGTGTTAAAACGCATGAACAGAAAGGGTACGGGCGAAGAATATCTCGATCTTATCGGCAAATTAAGAAGAGAGATTCCCCAAATAGCAATACGTTCTACTTTTATCGCGGGTTTCCCTGGCGAAACGGAGGAGCAGTTTGAAAATCTTCTTAAATTCATCAAAACGGCAAGGCTTACAAACGCGGGTTTCTTTGCTTATTCGAGAGAAGAGGGGACGCCTGCGTATAAGCTGCCCGATCAGATAGACGAAAAGGTCAAAGAGTTGAGAGTTAAGAAGTTGTACGCCGCGCAGAAAAAAATATCGAAAGAACATAATCTTGCTTTAGTCGGTAAAACTTTGGAAGTTGTTTGCGACGGAGTCGATTACGATAAACAATATTTTTACGGGCGCGCATATTTTTCCGCTCCCGATATAGACGGGAAAGTTTATTTTACATACGACGGAGAAATAAAGCAGGGCGAACGTTACAACGTAAAAATAACAAAAGCCGACGATTACGATTTGTACGGGGAGGTTAAATAATAAAATGAATTTACCCAACAAGCTGACTCTTTTGAGGCTTATTTTAATTCCGTTTTTCATCGCGGCGTTTTATCTCGGTTTTTTCGCGGGGCATTATTTCGTCGCGCTCGGAATTTTCGTCGTAGCTTCGCTTACCGATTTTCTTGACGGATATATCGCAAGAAAATACAATATGGTTACCGACCTCGGTAAATTTCTCGACCCGATCGCGGATAAGGTTCTTGTCCTTGCAGGGCTTATCGTGCTTATCGCCGATCCGTATGAAACTAACGTATTCGGCAGGATAGGTATTATCGGCATTATATACGGCGGAGTAGGGGTTTCGATAATAATGGCAAGAGAGATGGTCGTTTCCTCTCTTCGCATGATGGCGGCTAAAAAAGGAATAGTTTTAGCTGCCGAAATGACGGGTAAGGTAAAGACGTTTTTCACCGACGTGACGATAATACTTCTTTTGCTTGCGGGAGATTTGCTCAATTTTGCACCCGAAGTCGGTATTGTTTTCGATTATATCGGGCTTGTATGCTTCGGAATTTCGGTTTTGCTTACCATAATTTCGGGCTGTTCGTATCTTATAAAAAACAAAGAGGTTTTTAAAGGGTGATTGAAGAAAATTATGCCGAAGACGGTAAATTTAAGTCGATAATCAAAGCTTTCGGTATTTCGGAAGACGCATTGAACAAGCGCTTGGACGAAATTTCGGATACGCTCAAAACGGTTGAAATAATAGCCGAAAGAAACGTACTCGACCTGAAAATCGTTATCGAAAGCGATAATTTTATCGATTTCGGCAAAGCCGTTAAAATGTTTTCGGAATCTTTTCCCGAAAATATTTACGCCGATTTCGACGGTACGCTTCAGGAAGTTCTCGTAAGTATGCTTAAAATCGGGAAATTTAAAATTTCCGTTGCGGAATCGTTCACGGGAGGGAATCTCGCGTCGAGAATAATTTCCGTACCCGGCGCAAGCGAAGTGTTTTACGAGGGAATCGTCGCATACAGCTCGGAAGCGAAAATCAGAAGGCTGGGTGTAGAAGAGGAATCGATAAAGAAAAACAAACCCGTATCGTCGCAGGTTGCCGGCGAAATGGCAAGCGGACTACTAAGCGAAGGCGTTCCCGATCTGGTTGTTTCCACAACCGGTCTTGCCGGTCCTTCGTCCGACGAATCGGGCTTCCCCGTAGGGCTTTGTTATCTCGCGGCAGGTTCGCGGCAAGGCGTTTCCGTATATCGTTATATGTTCGACGGAATGCGCGCCGAAATAACCGAAAAAGGCGTTCAGACGGCTTTATTTCTCGCAATAAAGAGCGTTAAGCATTTATAATTTCAAGAAAAAAATCAGGGATGTCAATCCCGATAGGAGTAAGAATGTTAGAGGAAAAACAAAAAGCTCTCGATCTTGTTTTAAAAGAGATCGAAAAGCAGTACGGAAAAGGAGCCATAATGAAGCTCGGACAAAGTTCGGCGGATATGTCTATCGACGTTATCCCCACAGGGTGTCTCACGCTTGATCTGGCTCTCGGAATCGGCGGTGTTCCGCGCGGAAGAATCATCGAGATTTTCGGACCCGAATCCTCGGGTAAAACCACGGTTGCGTTGCATGTTATCGCGCAAACTCAGAAAGCGGGCGGCATTGCCGCGTTTATCGACGCGGAGCATGCGCTCGATCCCGTCTATGCGTCCAAACTCGGAGTTAATCTCGACGATTTGTACGTATCGCAACCCGACACGGGCGAGCAAGCGCTCGATATAACCGAAAGCTTGGTAAGAAGCGGTGCGGTCGACGTCGTTGTCGTAGACTCCGTTGCGGCTTTAACGCCTAAGGCGGAAATCGAAGGCGATATGGGCGACAGCCACGTGGGTCTTCAGGCAAGGCTTATGTCTCAGGCTCTTCGTAAGCTTACGGGCATAACGAACAAATCGAAAACCTGCGTAATTTTCATCAACCAGCTCAGAGAAAAAGTCGGCGTTATGTTCGGTAATCCCGAAGTAACCCCGGGCGGCAAAGCTTTGAAATTCTATGCTTCCGTAAGAATCGACGTAAGAAAAGCCGACGCTCTTAAAGACAGCGACGGCATGTTCGGAAACAGAACGAAAGCGAAGATCGTTAAAAACAAGCTTGCGCCCCCGTTCAAAACCGCAGAATTCGACATTATTTACGGCGAAGGGATTTCGCAGACGGGATGTCTTGTCGATTTAGGCGTGGAAAAAGGAATTCTGGAAAAGAGCGGATCGTGGTTCTCTTATAACGGCGAAAAAATCGCGCAGGGCAGGGATAAAGCGAAAGATTATCTTGCCGCTAACCCGGAAGTCGCTAAAGAAATCGAAGAAAAAATCAGAGCCGCAGTTGCGGAAGCTCAGACGAAGAAAGATAATTAAAGATAAAAGCATTGCGCCTTTTCCGTTTTCGGAAAAGGCGCAATAAGAAAGCGTATACGTTTAAATTTCGCAGACGGAAACTTTCGTGCAGAGATTCGCGTCCGCAATTTTTTGAGTTTTGCCGTCTTTGCCCATTAAAACGACATGTATTCCGTTGGTGTAAACTATATCGCCGTTGTCTGAAACGCAGTAGTCGATAACCCCGTTTTTTATGTGGGTTACGTTGCCGCTTTTGTCGCGCTTTACAAGTTGCCACGACCACGGAGCAATCCCCGCGAATTTATCTTTATGGCGCAGATTGTTTTTATATTCTTCGTTTGCGTTTATAAGGTTGTCTTCGATGAAAATTTCTTTGGGAGATTTATCTCTTGTTTTTGCGGGATTGTTCGATTTTTCCGAAAATCCTTTACCCGTAAACATGGTTGTGAAAAGTTCGATAAAGTTAAACAACGCTTTGAACAGCTTCCACGGAATGAGGATAATATCCAGAAGAGTGCCGAAAAAGCTTCTTCTTTTTTCTTTTTCGGGTCTTAATATGTAATATAAATTTCCGTTCTTGTCGTCTTTCGGTTTGACGAGCGATTTTTCGTTTTCGGAAAGAATTTCTTCAAGATCTCCGCTATCGATATTATACGTAAAGACAGACGACGGCGAGTATTTTACAAATTCGCCATTGCCGTTTCTGCCCGCGCCCTTGCTTGAAAAATAAATAAGCGAAGAATCGCGCGCAGAAATCGTTGCGTCGAAATCCGCGCTGTCGCCGTCGGTTACGGTAACATAATCGTTCGTCATAACGTCGTAAACGGCTAAATGCGAGTTTACGTAATTGTCTTTTATGCAGGTAACGATTTTTCTTCCGTCGGGGGAGGGGCTTGCTCCGTTAAACGTAAGTTCGGCGGAGTGAATTATGTGTCCTTCGCTGTCCTTTTCCGCCGTTAAATCTTTGGTGAAGATGCCCGAAACCCTGTCTACGGTAATCGAATAAACGATATTTTCGTTGTTTTTGAAAAAATCCAGTGAGTTGAAATACGAAAAATTTTCGTTTTCGCGGTTTATGTCCGCTTCTTCGTAAACGCCCATAAATCTCGCGCCCGAGCCTTGCGTTTTCCATTCGGAGTTTTTTGCCGCGCGCCTTGCCGAGTCGATATAATTATTGTAAAAATCACAGCCGTATTCGCGGATTTTTCCGTTTTCGAACGTTTTGAAAATCAAACCGTCGTTAAATAATATTTTAAGCATACGGTTATTTTATCATATATAAAAAATTAAGTCAATTAAAAGGAGAAATATGTCTCGCGGAGATAAAGCATACGAATATTTCAATAACGGTTACAATTGTTCGCAAGCGATAGTTCTTGCGTTTTCCGATTTGTACCCCGATAAAAAGGACGATATGGTTAAAATCGCCTCGTCGTTCGGCGGAGGATTCGGACGGATGAGAGAGGTTTGCGGAACTTTTTCGGGGATATCCATAGTCTTGGGGCTGATATGCGGTTTCGACGGAGAAAACGGCGTTTCCAAAGCCGAGCATTATGCATTGATTCGCGAACTCGGCGAAAGGTTCAAAAAAGATAACGGCTCGATTATTTGCCGCGAGCTTTTAGGCGGAACGGTAAATTTATCGTCCGAAAATCCCGCCGTCAGGACGGAAGAATATAAGAAAAAACGTCCGTGCGCCGAGCTTTGCCGCTATGCCGCGGATATTCTGGAAGAAAAGCTTATCGAAAAAGGTCTTATATGAAATCTCTGAAATCTTTATATAAAATCGGAAGAGGTCCTTCAAGCTCTCACACCATGGGACCCGAAAAAGCTTGCAGATTGTTTAAAAGCAAATATCCGCAGGCGGATAAATACGTCGCAACGCTTTTCGGCTCTCTTTCCGCAACGGGCAAAGGACATCTTACCGACGTCGCTATAAAAGAAACGCTCGGCACGGATAAAACCGAAGTGATTTTCGGCGCGACCGAAGGGAATTTTCGCCATCCCAACAAAATGTCGATAGCAGCCTTCAACGGAGGCGAAAAAATCGGCGAGGAAGTTTATTACAGCGTCGGCGGTGGCGCGGTTCAAACCGAAAACGGCGAACCGATAGAAGAAAAGGAAGTTTATCCGCACAATTCCTTCGACGAAATAAAAGCGTTTTGTCTTGAAAACAACATGAAGCTCTGGCAATACGTCGAAGTGTTCGACGAAACGGATATTTTCGATTACCTAAAAAAAATCTGGTATGCCATGAAACATTGCGTTCATACAGGGTTAAAGGCGAGCGGAATTCTTCCCGGCGGGCTTAACACCGAACGTAAAGCCAGAACGCTATACGAGCAGTATGCGTTAAACGAATCGCCCGTCGCAAGGCAGAACAGAATGGTATGCGCGTATGCTTTTGCGTGTTCGGAAACGAATGCGTCGGGCGGGGTGGTCGTAACCGCGCCCACGTGCGGTTCGTGCGGAGTTCTGCCTGCGTGTCTTTATTATCTCGAGCAGAAAAACGAAGTTCCCGAAAACGAGATTTTAAAAGCGCTTGCGGTTGCGGGGCTTATAGGCGACATTGTTAAAACAAACGCTTCCATAAGCGGAGCGGAATGCGGTTGTCAAGCCGAAATAGGCGTTGCATGCGCTATGGCTTCCGCAGCCGTTGCTCAGCTTTACGGAATGAATACCGATCAGATCGAATATGCCGCAGAAATAGCAATCGAACACCATTTGGGGCTAACGTGCGACCCGATTTGCGGGCTTGTGCAGATTCCGTGTATCGAGCGTAACGCCGTTGCGGCGCTCAGAGCCTTAAACGAGGTTACACTTCCGCTTTTCATAACGGGGAGCAGAAAAATCACTTTCGACGAAGCCGTTAAAACCATGTACGAAACGGGAATCGATCTCGGAAACAAATACAGAGAAACCGCAGAAGGCGGACTCGCAAAATTATTTAAAAATTAGTATGTACACCGTATATTTAAAGAAAAACGAAGAAAAGAGGGTACTTAACGGTTACCCGTGGATATTTGCGAACGAAGTTTTAAAAATAGAGGGCAAAGACAGGCAAGGCTCCGTTGCGGAAGTGAGAAGTCACGACGGGCGTTTTGTCGGCTTAGGCACGATAAATCACCATTCGAAAATCATTGTGAGAATCCTTACCCTTAAAAACGAAACCATAGACGAGGATTTTTATCGGCAAAGAATTGCCGCCGCGATCGATTACAGAAAAAGTTTAGGTTACGACGATAATTACAGAGTTATATTCGCCGAATCGGATTTTATCCCCGGGCTTATCGTCGATAAATACGGAAAATATCTTTCCGTTCAGTTTTTATCTCTCGGCGTAGAAGTTATAAAAGATATGATAATCAAACTTCTTATCGAGGCGTTAAACCCTGACGGAATATACGAAAGAAGCGACGTCGCCGTGAGAGAAAAAGAGGGCTTGGAGCTGAGAAAAGGCGTTATTTACGGCAATTTCGACCCGAGAGTGACCATTATCGAAAACGGTTTAAAAATGATCGTCGACCTTGAAAACGGGCAGAAAACGGGGTATTTCCTCGATCAGAAAGAAAACAGAGACGACCTTAAACATTACGTTTTTGGGAAAACCGTTCTCGATTGTTTCTGCAATGAAGGCGGATTTTCGCTTTGCGCCAAAAAATACGGCGCGACGGAAGTTACCGCGGTAGACATAAGCGAAAAAGCAATCGGGCTTGTCAAAGAAAACGCCGCGCTCAACAATCTTGAAATCAAAACGGAAACGGCGGACGTTTTCGAGAAGTTGAGAGAATACAGAAAAGAGAAAAGAAAATTCGGCGTGGTTGTTCTCGATCCGCCCGCGTTCACGAAATCGGCAGATACCGTCAAAGAGGGTTATAAAGGTTATAAAGACGTTAACATAAACGGTTTGAAACTCGTCGAAAAAGGCGGTTATCTTGTTACGTGCAGTTGCTCGCAACATCTCACGCTTAATTTGTTTTTACAAATGATAAAAGAAAGCGTAATGGAAAGCGGAGTTAAGGCAAAGCTCGTCGAGATAAGGATGCAGGGCAAAGACCACGCTACGGTTATCGGGTATG
>JAJWOJ010000376.1 GCA_021635425.1 Clostridiales bacterium
GAAACTCCGAAAAAATTCAGGGTCGAAAAAACGGGAGAAATCTCTCGAAATCTCCGCTTTTCTCGTTTTTTCGTGCCTGCATCTAAATCAGACACGCATCATGTGTCTACAGGTCAATTCAGGCGCGCTGCAAGTGACCGCGATCTTCCGGGCTTGCAGAGCCATGCTTGTAAACAAATCTATGTATTCTTAATGTTTCTCACTACCTGCGTTTTAGCGATAGAATCACCCAATCGTTTACCTTTATTAACTAAAACGACAATTCCTTCAATCTGCACAATCGCGTATGTAACGTTTCTCAAAATCAAACGGCCGAAAGATGCTTTTCCCCCTGTTTCGGAATTTTGAATCATCAAACCGCAGATCAGTTTGCCCAAACTCCTTCTTCCAAATAAGCAATCTTTGAATAAGCAGTAAAGGGGCAACCATATAAGTCCCAATAGGAATCCCGCAGAAGTAAGCATCTTGATGCTCGGATAAAGCAGATATTCAGGATTGCTCCCGGGGCAATAGAACATAAGTGCCACAGCAACACCAAACATAATATTCCAGTCAATTACAAATGCGAAAAATCTTCGAATGAGGAGCTTAAAGTCCATATTTTTACCTCCTTTCATTTGAATACACTTTATTATACCACACTTTGGTAGACATTTCAAGCGTTTTACAAGTTCAAATCTGTCCATAAGACCGTTGCATCTATGGGTTTGTAAAAAATTTTGAATGGGAAGGATTTTTGAAAGGCTTCGGAAAGTGTGTGGCGGTTCGAATCCGGCTACAGACCCGAAATGCCCGAAATGCATCTACAAAATTTCGAAAAACTTCAGAGTCGAAAAAAACGGGAGAAATCTCTCGAAATCTCAGCTTTTCTCGTTTTTTCGTGCCTGCATCTAAATCAGACACGCATCATGTGTCTACAGGTCATTTTAGATGCCAAATTTGTGTTATCCAATTTAGATGCAACCGAAGGATAGACTTCTCCCGTGGCAAGAGCGGGCTTGCAAAACCATGCGTGTAAACGGACTTATGTAAAAGCCGCCGAGAGCGACCAACGGCTACTCACGTCGGTAAAAAATTATATAACTAAATATGCCCCCAGCATCTGTTTGTCATTATCCTTATCAAATGACAAGTAGCCTTGTTTGATGGCTTCTTCAAGCACAGCACCGCGTATTGCAAAGATATTCGCGCACGCATGATCAATCTGAAATTCGTCTTCATTCAAAAATTCGGGAATTTCTTTATAGATCTGCTCGCGGCAAAACAAATAATGCCGTGTTGCTATATCGGTCGCTTTATGCCGCAACGACTCAAAATGCTCCTTTATCTCATTAGGCATCCTGCGTGACTTTTCCTTCCGCATGACCATAATTGTCGGAACATAGCCGTCATCTGCTTTTTTGATATATCCGTAGGATTCCAATCTATTTAGAATAGCATTGTCTACATCTTCACTCTTTCCCTCGGCAACTGCAACCATCGCCTGCCCGTCTGCATAAGTCAGATCGGGTGGTATACGCTTTTCAAGTCCGCAGCATTTGTAGTGAAATTGGCGGAACATGATTTCGGGCAAATCTTTTTCACTCGGATTTGACACACAACCGTGAAGACCTACAAAAGCCGGCGCATCGCCGCGGTATATTTCCATGCCCAGTATATCCCATTCACCGCCATTTGGACGAAGCGTATGTCCCCACGGACCAATATTAGGAACATCCTTCGCGTTCTTATTAAAAGGCTTAAGGGTATCAAAATACACGTTATCCGCTTCGATCATCAGAAGCGCCCATTTCATATCCTCATAGCTTTGATAGCCCTCATGCCAATCGGGAGCATTTTCGTTTGACCACTCAATATTATACTCCATGGCCGCTATTACGGCTTTTGTAAGCTCAGGGGTAATTCCACGCAAATGTGCGTAAATCTTTTCCTGTGCTTCTGCACTTACAATGAAGAAATTGGTTTCGTACTTGTTACCGTTTTTCTTCATTAAAGTAGCTTCCACAAGCGCCGAAAGTTCTTCTTCCATATACGGAAGCGCGACACCGACCTCCATTGCCAATTCTTCTGCTGAAGCTGGGGTTCTATAAGCCGCAAGCAGAATGTTTTTGCAGAGCAAACGCGAAATATAATTCCACGGTTCGCCGTTTTTCCCATACATCCCATTCATAACAAACGTAATGTTTTCAGGGCGGTAACTGAGTTTTCCAAATTCTCTTGCCATATCCATACCTTCTTTCAATATTTGTCTTGCACGGAGAAGCCGGGACTTTACCGTGTTTGCGGAAAGCGAGAGTGATTCTGCGATCTCACGAACATTTTTATTTTCTATGTAATAGGCAACGACGATGTTGCGATAATCGCTTTTGATGAACGCCAGCTCGCGCCGAAGCAGAGCCAACTGCTCTGTATGTATC
>JAJWOJ010000377.1 GCA_021635425.1 Clostridiales bacterium
TTCAAAGAGCATTTCGCCAAAATTTTAAACGATTACGACGCTATAATTCACTTCGATATTTCGTCCGATATGTCGAGCGCGTATCAGAACGCCGTAAACGCTTCCAAGAATTTCAAAAACGTTTACGTTGTGGACAGCAGAACGCTTTCCACGGCAATTTCTCTCGAAGCCATTTACGCAAAGAAGCTTACGGAAACGATGGACGACCCCGCAAAAATAGTCGAACTCGTTAAAAAGCGTATTCCTGCCGTTCAGGCAAGCTTCATCATCGAACGTCTCGATTACCTTTACAAAGGCGGCAGATGCTCGGGGCTTGCGCTTCTCGGCGCAAATCTTCTTAAAATCCGCCCCGAAATCGAGGTTTTGAACGGCAACATGAAAAACACCGAAAAATTCCGCGGCAAAATGGCAGACTGCGTTACCAAATACTGCAGAGCCACTCTTGAAAAATACAATCACCCCGACAAATCGGTTATCTTCATCACGCACAGCGTTGCCGATAAGGAACTTGTAGACGCCGCTAAAGCCGTCGTCAGCGAATACGGCTTCGAAAACGTTTACGAGACGACCGCGGGTTGCACCGTTTCGAGTCACTGCGGAAAGAATACGCTCGGTATTCTCTACATCAACGACGCGGAATAATCCGAAATTTTAAAGCTTTATAGGCGATTTAATTAAATCGTTTTCCGAACGACAAAAAATTACGGCATATCTTTCAGCCCGAAAGATATGCCGTTTTGATTTACCCGAATTTTGTCGGATTATTTTTTACTTAGTCGGGTTATTTTTTATTTACTCTCATAGCGCGCATTGCGTTCAGGATTGCAAGTACGGCTACGCCGACGTCGGCAAACACGGCTATCCACATTCCGTAATTTACTATCGGAAGCCCGAACCACTGGAAGGTCGTTGCGATAAGAACTCCGAACTTAACCGCCAATGCGAAGATTATATTTTCCTTCACTATGCGCATCGTTTTGCGGGCGATTCTCTTTGCAGTAACGATATCCGAAAGATTGTCGTGCATCAGAACGACGTCCGACGCTTCTATCGCGCTGTCGCTACCCACGCCGCCCATCGAAATTCCCACGTCCGCACGCATCAGAACGGGCGCGTCGTTGATTCCGTCGCCGACGAACGCAAACACTTCCCCGCTCTTCTTTTCGCTTATCCTCTTATCGACGATATCGAGCTTATCCTGCGGAAGAAGCTTCGCGTGATATTCGTCTATCGAAAGTTCTTCGGCAACGCGCTTTGCGGCGTTTTCGTTATCGCCCGTGAGCATCGCGATTTTAACGCCTTCCGCTTTAAGGTCGGCAAGGGCTTTTTTCGCGTCCTTCTTAACGGTGTCGGAAAGCTCTATCGCGCCTTCATAAACCCCGTCAACCGCAACGTAAACAGTCGTTTTATCGTTTTTAAGCTGATTAAACGCAACGTTTTTCATTCTCATCAGCTCGGCGTTTCCGCAGACGATTTCCTTATCGTTGCCGATCGCCCTGATGCCTTTACCGGCGATTTCCTCTACTTCGTAACCTTCGGGAACGGTTCCGTTGAATTCCTTAACGATTCCGACGGCTATCGGATGAGAAGAATGCGCTTCGCAAATGCTTGCGTATTTTAAAATTTCATCTCTTTTTTCTTCGGGATAAATGCCCGTAACGGAGAATTCGCCCGTCGTAAGCGTACCCGTTTTATCGAAGAAAATCACGTTGGTTTTGTTGAGCTGTTCGATATAGTTCGCGCCCTTGACGAGAATTCCCTTGCTGCTCGCCCCGCCGATTCCGCCGAAAAATCCGAGAGGAATACTGATAACGAGGGCGCACGGACAGCTCACGACAAGGAAGGTAAGCGCGGTTTTAATCCATTTACCCCACGCTTCCGCGGCAAATCCGTTAATAAAGCCCGAAATAAGGGGCGGGAAAATCGCCAATGCGAGGGCGGCAAAGACGACGAAAGGCGTGTAATATTTCGCAAACGTCGAAATAAAGTTTTCGGTTTTCGCCTTTTTGCCCGATGCGTTTTCGACCATATCGAGAATTTTTGATGCCGTGCTGTCGTAAAACTCTTTGGTTACTTTTATCTCTAAATTTCCGTCGAGCGCGATGGTTCCGCTTAAAACCTCGTCGCCCTCTTTCACGAACACGGGCGCGCTTTCGCCAGTCAACGCGCAAGTGTTGAGGTTTCCGTGACCTTTCGCAACAACTCCGTCAAGCGGAATTTTCTCGCCCGCAATGACGAATACGCTTTCGCCGACGGTAACTTCTTCGGGATAAACTTCCTGCTTTTCGCCGTTTCTTTCAACTCTCGCTCTGTCCGGTCTGATATCCATAAGGTCGGATATCGACTTACGCGATTTCCCGACGGCATAACTCTGGAAAAGCTCGCCGACC
>JAJWOJ010000378.1 GCA_021635425.1 Clostridiales bacterium
GTATACACGCGATATTCCGGATTTATTTAAATATAACGCTTTTGTTGTAATTAGCGACGGTGTTAATAATAAATACGGTTCTATTTTTTCAGATTACGACTATTTTTATGCGTGGAGAAAAATAGATGACGGAATAGATGAAGTTGACGGAATTAACTCATTGTATTCCATGGTTAAGGGATTATTCAGAAAAGATAGGTTATTAGCGGTAATTAAGGACTTTATCTACTTTCCCGACCAAACAAATAAAGAAATAAAAGTGGTTTGCCGCTATCCGCAATTTTTTGCGGCAACAAAGTTGCTTGAAAACATTAAAATTCACCAAAAACCAGAAGGTGATGGTAAGGGTGGAACATATTTTGGCGCAACAGGGTGTGGTAAAAGTTATACGATGCTTTTCCTTACTCGTATGCTTATGAGAAGTCAGTGCTTTAAAAGCCCGACTATAATTGTAATAACAGATAGAACTGATTTGGATACCCAGTTATCCGGAACGTTTTGTAACGCAAAGCAGTTTATCGGTGATAATGTTGTTGAAAGTATTGAATCGCGTGAAATGCTGCGAAGAAAATTACAAGGTCGAGCAAGCGGAGGCGTTTATTTAACAACAATTCAAAAGTTTACAGAAGATACAATGTTGCTTTCTGATAGAACGAACATAATTTGTATTTCTGATGAAGCACACAGATCTCAGGTAAATCTGGATCAAAAGGTTCGCGTTACCGAAAAAGGTGTGGAAAGGCACTACGGATTTGCAAAATATCTTCATGATTCGTTACCGAATGCTACATATGTTGGTTTTACAGGCACTCCGATTGATGCAACAATCGATGTTTTTGGCTCGGTGGTTGAAAAATATACAATGACCGAGTCCGTAAAGGACGGGATTACTGTAAACCTTGTTTATGAGGGAAGGGCGGCTAAAGTTACACTTGACAAAAATAAACTCGAGGAAATCGAGGCATATTATGCGAAGTGTGAAGATGACGGAGCAAACGAACATCAAATCGAAGAGAGTAAGAAAGCAATCGCTAATTTGGATATTATTCTCGGTGATCCCGATAGACTGAAAGCGGTGGCTAAAGATTTTGTCGAGCATTATGAAAAAAGAGTAAGCGAGGGCGGAACTGTATGCGGGAAAGCAATGTTTGTTTGCTCGACTCGACAGATTGCCTTTAAGTTATATAAGCTAATTCAAGAACTGCGTCCTGCGTGGACTGAGATAAAAGAAGCTGACGACGGTGTAAGTTTAACCGATAAAGAGCGCAAGGAAATTAAACCTATAGCCAAGATGAATATGGTTATGACACGGTCAAAAGACGATCCGAAAGAATTGTGGGATTTATTGGGCGGTGACGACTATAAGAGAGAACTTGACAGGCAATTTAAGAAGGTTAAGTCCAATTTCAAGATTGCAATCGTTGTTGATATGTGGCTTACCGGATTTGACGTTCCCGAGCTCGACACAATGTATTTGGACAAGCCTGTTCAGCAGCATACGTTAATACAAACGATTTCAAGAGTAAATCGTGTATGTAAGGGAAAGGACAAGGGGCTTATCGTTGACTATATCGGTATAAAAAACAGTATGAATCTTGCTTTGAAAAAGTATACCGACTATAAGGAAGATAATCTTGAGGAATTAGAGAAGTCTGTTGTAATAGTTAGAGACACCCTCGAAACATTGGATGCAATATTTAAGCCGTTTGATTATTCCGCGTTCTTCGATGGAACACCTCTCGAACAGTTGGAGTGCTTAAATCATGCCGTAGAGTTTGTGCAAGTTACACACGAAATGGAAGAGCGTTTTATGGCTTGCGTTAAGAGAATGAAAGACGCATATAATCTTTGTAGCGGTGGAGATGAACTTACGGACAAAGAACGGGATAAAATTCATTTTTATCTTGCTGTTCGTTCGGTTCTTCGCAAGTTGACAAAAGGAGACGCTCCGGATACAACGCAGATGAATACTCGCGTGGCTAAAATGGTTGAGGAGGCAATCCAAGCGGACGGAGTAACAGAGATTTTTACGCTTGAAAAGGATACACAAAGATTAGAACAGGATATTTTTAGTGACGAATATCTTGAGCGTATAAATCGTATTCCGATGGTTAATACGAAAATTAAAATATTGCAAAGACTATTAAAAAATGCGATTGATGAATATCGTAAGGTTAACAAAATGAAAGGCGTTGATTTTACAGATAGGATGAATGCGGTAGTTGAACTATATAATGCTCGTCGCAAAGATAAGGCTTTTGCAAACGAAGTTCTCGATGACGTTGCTGAACAATTAACAAAATTGTTGGAGGAACTCGGCAAAGATAAAAGGTCGTTTGAAGAATTAAATATAAGTTTTGAGGAAAAAGCATTCTTCGA
>JAJWOJ010000379.1 GCA_021635425.1 Clostridiales bacterium
ATTTATCGTCGCCGATGTAAATAAGCGTATCCGAAACTTTTGTCAAGTCGAGCGGCACCGTGTCGACGTCTGCGGCGCTGAGCTCTTCGCTCTTCCTTTTGACGATCGACATAAGATTTTTCTTGCCGGTTACCGTTTCCAATCTATCTTCGGACGTTACCTTATCGGCAACCATATACATGAACAAAGCATATAGAAATGCCAGGACAAAGCCTAAAATAACGGCGATGACGAGAAGTTTCGTCGTGTCCGACCCTTTGGTTGAATTCATTCCGTCGTTCATCGGAACGATGGAAATGTTTGCGTTGAAAAACTTCTTTCCATCCCCCGTATCGTTAACTTCCATCGAAAAATCGGCAGCGGCTTTAATAACGGCGGAAAGCTTCTTTTCCGCGCCGTCTCTCGTATAATCTTTATACGATATCGTCATGATAAGCGTTTCGTCGCTCGATACTGAGATAGCCGAAGCCTTGATCGTGTTTTCTTCGGCGTCCGGATTCTGATCTTTGTAAATCCGATTAGCCTTTATAACGTTGGAATCCGTTTTAAACAATTTGCTGAAAGTTTCGATATACCTTTCGGCAAGCGTCGTGTCGTTATAACTCGAACCTGTATTGTTGATATCCGCCTTTATTATAACGTCTTCCTTGGCGACGTAAAACGGCTTTCTGAAAAATTTTGCGTAAATCCCCCCGCATAAAATAACCGTAAGGACAATCGCAAGTTCGACGATCCAATTTTTCTTAACCACGTAGAGCAGATCTGCAAGACTTATGGTTTTCTCGTTGTTTGCGTTTTTGCTTTCCATACAAATTCCTTTTTCTTTTTTGTGAATCTGTTACGGATTCCCGTTATCCGAAACATTTAAAGTATACCATAAAATATATTGCATGTCAACTCATTATATCACATAAAGTTATTTTTACGCGCGGGAAATAATCAACTCGTTTACATTGCTTACACGTTTATATCGTTATCTCGCCGCCGCAAACGATCGTTTTATTCGGTTTCCTTTTGTTTTTCGGTTTTTTCGGGTCTTTGGGATGATTTTTTATCCTTTACGGTGAAAATTTTTGCCAAGGCGAAATATAAAATTCCGCCGAAAACAGCAACCGCGCCGAGTTCTTCGCCGCCGATTATCGCAACTTCGAGCATGTAAGCATATTCGTTCGTTCCCGCAAGGACGAAAATAAGAGGCACGGCAAAAGCGTTGAAAACCACGGGGAAATTTATTCCGACAAGAAATTTTAAGATCTTGTTTTTTATCGCTCTGCCCGCAAGATAGGTGCAGATTGCGGCGAGAAGCGTTGCCGCCGAACCTATCAGAATATCGTAAATCCCCGCCGCGCTGAACAGGTTGACTATAAGACAACCGATAAAAAGCGCGGGGATGCTTTCCGCAAAAAAAAGCGGGAGTACGGTAAGCGCCTCGGAGAGGCGGAACTGTATTGTCCCGAACGTGAGCAGATAAAGCAAAAGAGACATGACTACGTACAAAGCAGCGATAACGCCGGCTCTGCAAAGCGATTTTGCCGATACCTTTTTGAACATATTGAATTACCTCGGTTTTTTTATTGCGAAGTGTTTTCCGAAAACCTTCGACCACGCTATCCTACTACTTTTCGGAAAAAAACGCAAACAAATTGACGCCTTTTTTGAATTTTTTTATTTTTTCTCAAAAAAAACCGCCGCTTTTTTATCGCAATCGGCATTAAAAAACCCGCCTATAAGCCGATTATCGCGCAATTTACGGCGTAAAAGAGCGCGGCGGATTTTTTAAAATCCGCCGCGCCGAAAAAACTCGTTCTTCACTTTTCCAAAGATTTTAAAACCTTTGAAAAGCTGTCTATCTTCTGGTCGATTAAATTTTTGTCCGCGGGCTGAACTTCGTAGTAGCCGTTTTTCTGCATACATTCGAATACCCTATACTGTTCTTCCGCCGTTTCGAACATGTTTGATTTAACCGTTTTCCTCACGTCCTTTCCCGAAGCTTCGGTCATGGCGGTGCCGTAAAGTTTGACGAGGCTCTTCTCGCCCGTCAGAATGTCGTATAACGCGTCCTTTTCGTTCATGATATTCTCGTTCTTCATCTTTCACCTCAATTTAAAAGCCCTAAAAGCGTCGCATAGCGTTTCGCGTGGTTGCATGCTATCGCCTTCATTTCTTCGGCGAGAGTCACGTCGGTTAAAGTTTTCGAGTAAAACGTTGCCTTTTTCGCCACGTTTTCCTCAAGGTTCATGAGGTCTGAGATAAAATCGACCTCTTTTGCCGTCAATTTCGGTTGCATAAAAAAACACCTCCGCGGGAAATATCCCGGCGAAGATGATTATCTCCCCTAAACGGGGAATTTATACTTTTTTTAAGTAAACT
>JAJWOJ010000380.1 GCA_021635425.1 Clostridiales bacterium
CGTAAGGCTTTATAACTTTCGCAAGCCCCAGCACAAGATTGCCCTGCCGCCTTTTATAATCGGCTTCTATATCCCGCAAAATCGTAAGTTTGCTTTCGTCTATCTTGTTGTGATATTTTGAAAAATTCTTTTCGATTTCCTCTGCGGATATATTTTTATCCGTGACGGCAAAGTTCTTGCCGCAAATGCTTTTTATGAGCATTTCCTTGCGTTTGAGTTCCCGCATAAACTTTAAGTGAGCCTTGCGCGCCTGCCCGTCATAGCCGATTAGCATTGCGACTATGTTATCTACCCGCCCTTTGTATGCCGTCATATCTTTACTGCCGTAAGTAAGCCTGCCCGTTTTCGGCAAGTCTTTGGCAAGCGAGATTATCTCTTGTTTGATTTCGTCCTTGCTTACCATTACTCTTTTGATTGCCGTCATACCCCGAAGCGCTCTGATTGCCTCCACTCTCGATTTATACAGTCTGTCCCTGCCGTCGTCTACATACATTCCGAGCCGAACGAACAAATTGTCTATCGCCGTTTTTTCGATTTTACCTTTGCGCCTGTATGAAAGCGTTCCGTCCTTGCCTTTGTATTTCGGTTCTTTCTCCCAAAACACAAAATGAAAGTGCAGATGGTCGGGGCGGTCTAAATGCAACGCGCACATCAGGTCGATATTCTTTTTATCTAACTTCGCGTCCTGAAAAAATTGTCCGAACGTCGCCTTTATCATTCCGATACACTTTTCCGGCGTGTCGATTTTATACGACTGCTCTTTATTGAGCGACACGAAACCGTGCCATATATTGCCCTTGTTATTCTTCAATCGTTCTTTCATTTCCGCGACTTTTTCTTCCGATAAAAGTCCGCCGCCGTTAAATACGCCCGTTGACTTTTGCAGGTATTCGAGCGCGGTTATTTTCCCCGTCTTTTTCCCTGCAACTTTACCTTCCGTCGTTATGTACTTATATACGTTCTCGCCGCCCGTCATATCGAAGAAAGAACGTTCCGCTCTGTGGGCTTCTCTTTCAAGTCCGCTCGCTTTTCTGCCAAGTTCATACGGCGTATATTTTATGTTCAGAATAATAGGTTGATTGTCCGTAACTTACTACCTCCCCACGTCCTTTAACATTCGTATTTCCTCATTTACGAGATAGTCCGGCGTGTCCTGATAAAAACCTTTCACGAGCGAATCAACGTCCGATTTTCCGTCTTGCAATGCCGCCGCGCGTTCGTTGAATAACGAGCATACAACCGATTTTGTAATCACTTCGTTTGCGAGCATTTCTTTCATAAGCCGTATCAGTTGAAAATAAAACGCGTCCTCGTTATACTCGTTCGGAACGCTTACGGGCGTTTCTTCCCCGTCGATTTCCACCGTATCGAACAGCCGCTTGTACAGTATTGGCAAGCCGAACAACAAAGCGGAATTTATGACTTTATTGAAACTTTTATCGTAGTCCGGATGAGTCATAATTTTGTCGATATACTCCCACATTGCGTCGTCGGTTATCGTTATATATCGCCGCGCTCGTCTATCCGTTACCCTTTCTCCTCTCACTTTTTCACCTCCCGAAGAAGAAGCGGGTATCCCGCTTGCTTCCGTTGTCGAAAAGCCCGTTGTGGGATTTTCCTTATCCTCGTATGATGTTCTCGGGGAAACATTTCGGCAAGAAAAAATGCTTGCTTCTTACCGTTTGGGTAAGTCATTCCTGCGGTATATCCACCGCGCCTACAAAGTTATACACGATTTTGATTTTTTGCCCCGTCTGCGAATACCTTTTCTTTTCGGAAATCTCTATTCTGTCCACGAACGCATAGATTATTTCCTGATTAAGTTCGTCGAATTGCGTGTATTTATCCAGAAGCCGTAAAAAATTATCGAGATTTTCTTCGTCCTCGCGAACGTCGTTTAAACGTTTTTCGAGCCTTGAAATTGTTCCTTTTAATTTCTTTTGTTCGGCTATGTAGTTTTCGGAAAAGATTTCGTACTGTTCGTCTGTAATTTTGCAAAGCGCCTTATCTTCATACAATTTTCGGATAATCGTATTCAATTCGTCGTTGCGAGCGTTCGCTTTCTGCAAAGCGGACTTCACCGACGCAATCGCTTTTGCTTTCTCTCTTTCCGAACAGTTCAGATACCTTTCGACAAACTCTTTTTCGTGTTTTTTCGCATAGGCGCAAATTTTTCTCAATTCCGCGGAAATGATTTTATCGAGAGTAGCCAACCTTATACTATGCGACGTGCAACCCCGCACTTTTTTACGGTAAGTAGAACACACGAGATAATCTTCTCTGCCGTTACTGTTTAAGATCATTTTTCCGCCGCAATCGGCGCAAAAGGCTTTTCCGAGATACTTATTCATTCTATGC
>JAJWOJ010000381.1 GCA_021635425.1 Clostridiales bacterium
GTGAAGCTCTAAGCCGAAAGGCTTGTTGTCTTTATTCCATAGTTCTTTGAAGCTTGCGATAAACTTTTTAAGTCTCTTGATAAGTTCGGGATAAACTTCGTCCGTAATAGCGGTAAGTTCTTTCTTTTTATGCCCGAGATATGCGGCGCGGGTTATAACACCGAGGTCGTATTTAAGCTCTAACACTCTGCAAAGGTCGGATAAAGCGTCGAACATATACGCAAATTCGCCCGCCGCTTTCGCCGCGCGTTTGAGCTTCAAAGCATGGCTCCTGAACTGCTCGCCGTCGCCCGCCTCGATGTGATAATCCATTCTTCCCGCAAACGGGTCGTTATAAAGCCCCCAGCGCGACGGATTGTTGCAACCTCTCTGATCCTTGATTTCGTTGGGCAGATCGAGATTCATGAACGTTTCGAATTTTATTCCGAAAACGTCGGAAAACTTCTTCTTTATGTTTCCGTCGCCCGTCTGATAAAGGTATTTCTCCGCACAGTAGAAAAGAGCGGGAAGAACGGCAAACGGCGAACATTCGCGCCCGTCGTCGCCCCAAACGGTTATGGTTACGTCTTTTATATCGCGTTCTCTGCAACACTGCATGGCGTATTTCATCGTCGTCATCGAGTGTCTGTTCATAGGCGCGAAACCCGTCCATGCCCACGCTCCGCCCGCAAACGCGACGCGGTCGGTCACGGCGAGATGTTTTTTAATTTCCGTATCGTAATGGCGTTTTGTGTCGTGATAATAATCCCAATAACAAAGGGTTACGTTATCGGGAACTTTGCACTTATCTCCTTTTCCCGCCATATGCATGATAAGATCCGACCACATTCTCGGCTTGAAACCGTATTTATCGGCGATTTCGCTCACCTTTACGAGATGATCGTATAAAAGCTGCTGAACGTTTTCGGGATAGCCGTGCTTATCGAGATACGCGCCGCGCCCCATCATCGGAGCTTCGTCCATGCCGATGTTTATTATGTCCGTATCGAAACATTCGCGCATGGTTTTGAACATTTTATCGATAAGTTCGTAAGTTCTGTCCTCGCCGACGAGCAGAATGTTTGCGATATCTCTTATATTCGCATATTCCACCCACTTGAAAATACCCTCCAGATGCGCGAGCGTCTGAATAAACGGAACAGCCGTTATCCCTATGCTTTTCGCGTAATCGTTTATTTCTCTGAGTTCGGCTTTGGTGTATCTTCCGCGAAGATGCCCGAAATAAGGTTCGCCCTCAATTTCGTAAACGTCTTCCATATAAAGCCCCAGAGCGTTATATCCCATTTTCTTTATAAGCTGCGCATAGCGTTTAACCTCGTCGACTTTCATAACTCCGTCGCGGGAAACGTCTAACATGACGCAAAGAATTCTGTCGTTTGCCATATTCGATTTCACCTCGTATATATTTTGTTTTTGCGGCTTTTGCCGCTCGTTTATCCCGTATTTTTATATCTTTATATAAATAAGTCGCGGATTTGTAAGAAATTCGCGACAAATTTTTAATTTTAAATTTACAAGCGGGCTGTAAAACCCGCCCGTCTGATATTTATTATTTTTTATCGATAAGCATTCCGTGAATGAGGGAATACACCCCGCCGTCGTCACCGATTTTTATCCATAAAAGAGGGTTATGCTCGTACAGCACATGCCCGATAGGCGCGGCGGTAAACGTTTCGTGAAGCCCGCCGAGAAGAGGCGTAGCGATGTTGTCGATCGTCCTCGCGACGATTTTCGGATCTTCGCCGTTTTCCGTCCGAGCGATATACACTTTTGAAACTTCGGCTTGCGGAACGTTTTTATCGTCGTAATTGAAGACGTAAACAAAACCCATAATTCCGAAAACAAGCACGCTGTATAACGCCATGTTAAGGATTACGCCCAGAACGTTATCTATGATTCTGAAAACCTTAGCGTTGTTTCTGAGCAGTTTTATCGGATAAAAAATGAGCTTAATAAGACCGCAGATGAGCTTTACTCCGATGAGATAACCCACGATGAAGAAAAGCACGCCGAACGGAACGAAGGCAACAATGCCCATAACCGTTCTGTATAATTCGTCAGGTATAAAACCCGTAGTGAGCTGTCCGAAGAAGTTCACCACTCCGTCTGCCATGTAATCGATCCAAGAACAGTATTTCATGAGCGTATAAACGCCGAATACCGTGGCAAGACCCGCCGCGATGCCGATAATCGTTCTCAGAATTCCGAAAACGAAATGCCCGCTCAAGCCTCTTTTAACACTCGACCACACAGCCAGCAGAAATATACCTATTATCAATCCGTCAACGATAAAGTACATATCACCGACCCCTTATATTATTCGTATATATATTATTCGTATATATATTC
>JAJWOJ010000382.1 GCA_021635425.1 Clostridiales bacterium
AATATATTTAAAATAAATTGACAAAAAAAAAGATAAATGATATAATCGCTTCATCAAGATTATGAAGAGGAAAAAATGTCTCTTATAACAATTATCGTTCCGTGCTATAACGAAGAAGAAGCATTGCCGATATTTTACGACGAATTCAATAAGGTGGCAAACGAAATGAGCAGTGAAAAATTTGAATTACTGCTCGTTAACGACGGGTCTAAAGACAACACTTTATCCGTTATGAAAAGCTTTGCCGCAAAAGACGAACGGATTAAATACATTTCGTTTTCCCGCAATTTCGGAAAAGAAGCGGCAATTTTCGCCGGTTTGAAAAACAGCACGGGAGATTACGTTGCGCTGATGGACGCAGACCTTCAGGATCCGCCGTCACTACTCCCCGAAATGTTTAAAGCGATTAAGGAAGAAGGGTACGACAGCGTTGCGACGAGACGCGCAACAAGAAGCGGCGAGCCGAAAGTTCGCTCGTTTTTTGCAAGGAAATTTTACAAAATCATGAGCAAAGTTTCCGACACGGAAATGGTAAACGGCGCGAGAGATTACAGGCTTATGACAAGAAACTTCGTAAACGCGCTTTTAAAAATGAGCGAAAAAAATCGTTTTACGAAAGGAATGTTCGGCTGGATAGGATTCAGGACGAAATGGATCGAATTCGAAAACGTCGAAAGAAGCGCGGGCAAAACAAAATGGTCGTTTTGGAAACTGTTTTCCTATGCGTTGGACGGAATCGTCGAGTTCTCCTCTTTCCCTCTGACGTTCGGAGCTATTGTCGGAATAATTTTTATGGTTTCCGGCTTTCTGGGCGCAATTGCAACCGCTATATGCCGCCTCTGCGATCTCAACGCAAGCGTACTTTTATATTTTGTATGCCTTGCGGTTTTCCTCTGCGGAATAACGGTGTTTTACATGGGCGTTTTGGGCAAATACATTTCTCATATTTACACCGAGACGAAATCGAGACCGATATACATTGTAGGAGAAACGAATATCGACAAAGAAAACAAACAAGATATCTGAGCATTAAAAAAACAGGCAACCGCCTGTTTTTTGTTTTATCTGTTTATAAAATCGCCTGCATTTATTTTCTGCATTTATCGCACAAGCCGTAATAAGTTACCGATTTGCTTTTTATCAACAATCCTTTATACTCGCCGAAAGGAATATCTCCTTTTTCGCCATCTTCGCTTGCGGGCGGAAAATCTATTATCGCGCCGCATTTTTCGCAAACAAAATGGTCGTGCGGAATAATATTAGTATCATAACGCGCAGGCTCGCCCCGAAAGCAGACCTTAGTGAATTTTCCTTCTTCCGCAAGATAATTTAAATTGCGAAAAACAGTTGCTCTGCCGACCCCGTCGCATTGCTTTCCGACGGCAGAATAAACTTCCTCCGCACTCGGATGATACAGCGTTTTTGCAACCTCGTATATTTTTGCTCTTTGCGATGTATTTCTGTGTTTCGTCATTTTATCGATACTCCGTATCAATATGATAACATAAAACACAGCGTATAGTCAACAATTTTAAACGATATTAGATTTTTAATAATTATCCGTCCATTCGGAATAACATGCGATAACCGTTATATCGGAATTGTAATCGAAAACCATTCCGTTTTTGATTTTCTTACCGTTATAAGCCCAATACTCGAAATCGGACTTCGAAGAACTGTTAACTTTTTCGGGCAAACCCGTTATTTTCTCGCCCTTTTTAACCGTGATTTTTTTAACTTCGTTCTTATCGTCGAATCCGTTATAATCGAGCGTAATATAAAACAAGCCCTCCTCCCTGTTATCGGATTCGTCTTCGGAAACCGATTCGCTTCCGGAAACGTTTCCGCCGTTATTTTTTATATCCACGTTAATTTGACAAGACGCAAAAATCAATCCGCACAAAACCAATGCCGTAAGCAAACATAATAATCTTTTCATCAGAACCTCTTCAGTATATTTTTCATATTTATTTTACACTTTCAGACGAATAAAGTCAAGCAAAACTCAAATATAAATCGTCTGCCCGACGTAAACGCCGTCTATTTTGTTTTTATCGGCCGTTTCAAGCTCGGATTTTCCGAATTTTCGGGAAACAGACTCCAGCGTATCTCCCGGTTTGACGATATACCTTTCGCCGCGAGGAATCTCGATATATAAAAGTTCGCCGCATAAAGGCTCGCCCTTCAGCGCGTTTTCGGAAACGAGTATCTGCGCGGTGGTCGAAAATTTTTCGGCAATAGACAAAATATCGTCGCCTCGTTCCGTTTTATAAATAATCGTCGATTTGAAATCACTCTGATTCTTTAATTTTTCGCTCATAGTTTAAGTATATTTTTAATACATATT
>JAJWOJ010000383.1 GCA_021635425.1 Clostridiales bacterium
CGGTTTTCAATTTATCGTCGTAAAGTTTAATCTTTTTCTGTATGTATTTCGGAATAGGTTTTATCTTTTCGATTTTCATATTGTCACCTCACGATAAATATGTCGCCGAGCAGTATTTTAAGTTTTTGCACGACGTCCGGGACGGCTGTTTCGCCTAAGAATAAATCGTCGGGTTCTTCTATATCTCCGTCAAACTCTCGCATTTCTTCTTCGGTAAGAATTTCGCCCGTATCTACGTCTATATGTCGATTAACGGCAGTTTCGATACGTTCAATAAATTGCTTTTCGCCGTCGTTTTCGACGATATATAAGTCGTGGTTTTTGACTATCTTTGCAAAATAATTTTCAGCGGCGTGATACGGAAAACCGATCATAGGAATACGGTCTTTCAAGCCGACGTCACGGCTTGTAATCGTAAGGCTTAATTCATTGCCGAGAGTTACCGCATTGTTGCCGAAAACCTCGTAAAAATCGCCCAAACGATACGCCACGATTGCGGTCTTGTGTTCTGCCTGATACGTCATATATTTTTGATACATAGCGTTGCCTTTTTCGCGTTGTTCTTCTTCGTGAACTTGGGCGAGAATTTCTTGCATTTCTTCTTCGTTCGGCATATATGATTCTTCGTCGTTTGTATCGGTATTAGCAGTTAAAACGTCGGTTTTGGTGTCCTTAACATCGTTTTCGTCGAATTTATCGAACAGTGAGAATTGCAGGCTTTGTTGCTTTTGCTGTTGTGGTTTAACCGTTACGGGCTTTGTATTTACGCTCTTTTTCGGTGCAGGTTTATATTCCGCGCCGTCTATTGTGTAAAGCGTTCCTTCAATGCTTTCTTCTTCAAAATAATGTATCGCCCAACCGTAAACGGTAGCGTCGTCAATGCAAGCGGAATTAGCACCTTTTTCGGCAAGTTTTCTTGCTTCCTCGCAGGCATATTTCATAAAGCCCGAAAGCGTCTTTTTATTAAGCAAAGGCTTACCGTCTTTCTCAAACGGCGTGCCGTTATTTATCTTGTCGGCAAGAGTTTCGCTCGCGTTGTTTTGCAAGTAATTGAGTATCAATTCTTCTTGCTTGTTTTGCGATGTAAGATTTAACTTAATCATCGTTTTTACACTCCTTTTCGAGTATTTCTAATATTTGTTTTTCTTCGTATCCGACCGAGCAAAGCCAGATAATCGTTGCAAGCGTTTCAAGGCTCGCACCTTGTTTGTTTTTCTCAAACAGTTTTTCGTATTGTGTGCAATCGCCGCTTGTAAACCATTGATATTTGTTGCAAAGGCGATATAACTTTTCTGTTGAAATTTTCATATTCGTATCTCCTTAAAATGGTAAATCGTCGAGCAATTCGCAAGCCCTGAGTTCAAGTCCGTCAAGCGTTGTATAGTTATTAAAACCGCCGCGATAGTCCTGTTCGTCTTTCGCCGTGCGGATAAGTATGTGGTTATACCACTCGTCGGAAAAGTAGCGAACGTCGGATATAGATACGTAAACGCATTTGTTTTCCGCGCTCTTTATAAATGCCGAAAAGCAGTAATGGTTTCTGCCGACGTTTACAAGTTGCCAGTGATTGTTCTGACACATAGTGCGAAGGTAGTTGATATATTTGGTCTGAAACGATTTGTAGTCGTCGCCGGTGTAACAGCCTGACGAAAACTCATAACCTATGTATTTTTTCAAGTCTTTTATGTTTGCCATAGCAATTATCTCCTTAAAATAATTTAGATATTTTGATGCGTTTATACTGCAAGCCGTTGTCACGTCTGAATTTGCTTACAGCCTGTTTTAGCGTGTAGAATACATACGATTGCGATACGTGCGTTTCGTCGTCGTAATAGTCGAAAACGAGCGTTCCGTATTCGTTGTAATGATAAAAAATGTATCTCATTGTTCAATTCTCCCGTAAATATCGTCGGCGTAATATTCGCAAACAAACCAGTTAAAAAGGGCGTGACATTTCACGCCCTTGTAGTCAACTATGTAGTCGTTATCGCCGACTTTATCAAGCACGGTTATTTCCGCCATTTCGCCTTTAAGCGAGTTTATATGTGCCATTGCTTTGTATTCTTTCATATTTCACCTCACATAACACGTTTAATTCCACCGCCGAACGAGCGGATACCGATTGTGCCGAACTCCGAGCAGTAGTCGTCGGATTTGTTCCAAACGTAAGCGTAAGCGTAGAACGTTCTGCCTTGTCTATACAGCACTTCATCCCATTCTTCTTTATAGTCGGGTATGTAAAGAAAGTCGTAACATTCGCCGAATTCTAAGTATTCGTGCGTAACGGCATATACAAGGACGTTGTGTTTTTCTTCAAATTCCTTGATTTTTGCCATAA
>JAJWOJ010000384.1 GCA_021635425.1 Clostridiales bacterium
CTATTTTATAATCCATTAAACTACCTCCGCTGACCGTTATTTTTACGGAGAGTTTTGAAAAGCAAACGCATTTCGCTCCGCTTTTCGCCTTAGACGGAGTTACGCCGTGAAATTTCGTAAAAGCCCTCGCAAAACTCTCGGGAGAATCATAACCAAAGTCAAGCGCGACGTCTATCACTTTTCTGTTCCCTCCGCGAAGTTCATCCGCGGCAAGGCTCAGTTTCCTTCTGCGTATATAATCGCCGAGAGTATAACCCGTAAGTACAAGGAAAAGCTTTTGAAAATGAAATTCGGATAAGTAAGCTCTTTTTGCGACTTCCCGATAATCGATTTCCTCTTTGATGTTATCCTCAATATAATCGATTGCCTTTTGAAAATTTTTGACGTAATCCATTCCGCCCTCCGTTTGTCAGCATCGATATTATACGACATCCGCAAAATCATTTCCTGACATTTTTTGCTTTTTGCCGCACTTACATATTAAATATAAAAAGTTGGGCTATAAGTTCATTATCGCCCGTTTAAGCCTTTGATTAAAAAGTAAAAACAGCGACCGCCGTTTTTCGGAAGCGGCGGTCGCCATAGTCGTTTAAATTAAAATAAACCCGTGATTTCGCCTTTTTCGTTTACGTCGATAAGTTCGGCGGCAGGTTTTTTGGGAAGCCCCGGCATAGTCATTATGTCGCCCGTAAGGACGACGACGAAACCCGCGCCCGCCGAAACCTTTACGTTTTTAACGGTGATTTTAAAACCCGAAGGCGCACCCGTGAGCGCGGGATCATCCGAAAAACTGTATTGCGTTTTCGCGATGCATACGGGAAGATTTCCGAACCCGAGCGACGTGATATTTTCTATCTGCTTTTGAGCCTGCGGCGCATAAACAACCCCGTCTCCGCCGTAGATTTTTTTCGTAACAGCTTCGATTTTCTCGCAAATAGTCATTTCATCGGTATAAGCAAAGGTAAAATCGCCTTTTTCTTCGTCGCAAAGCCTGACAACCTCTTTCGCGAGAGCTTCGCCGCCCTTGCCGCCTTCCGCCCATACGTCCGACAAAACGACGTTAACGCCGAGACGTTTGCATTTTTCGATTATAAAATCAATTTCACCGTCCGTATCCGTCGGGAAGCGATTAACCGCCACAACGCACGGAAGTTTGTATACGTTTTTAATGTTCCCGACGTGTCTTAAAAGATTGGGGATACCTTTTTCGAGCGCGGCAAGGTCTTCGTGTCCGAGTTCTGTTTTATTAAGTCCGCCGTGCATTTTAAGGGCGCGAATCGTCGCCACGACTACGACCGCGTCGGGTTTAAGCCCCGCTTTTCTGCACTTGATATCCAAAAATTTCTCCGCGCCGAGGTCTGCGCCGAATCCCGCTTCGGTAACGACGTAGTCCGCCGCAGTGAGCGCGGTTTTCGTTGCCAAAACGGAATTACACCCGTGCGCGATGTTTGCAAACGGCCCGCCGTGAACGAATGCGGGCGTCCCCTCGAGGGTCTGAACAAGGTTGGGTTTTAAGGCGTCCTTTAACAGCGCGGTCATCGCGCCCGCCGCCTTCAAATCTCCCGCAGTAACGGGTTTATCATCGTAAGTGTAACCGACGATCACCTTCGATAAGTTGGTCTTTAAGTCGATTATCGAGGTAGAAAGACAAAGAACAGCCATAATTTCGGAAGCCACCGTTATGTCAAATCCGTCCTCTCTAGGGGTGCCGTTTACCTTTCCGCCCAGCCCGTCCACGATAAAGCGAAGCTGACGGTCATTCATGTCTACGCAGCGTTTCCAGGTTATTTTTCTGACGTCGATATTAAGCCGATTGCCCTGCTGAATATGGTTATCGAGCATGGCGGCAAGAAGGTTGTTCGCCGCGCCGATAGCATGGAAATCGCCCGTGAAATGTAAATTTATATCTTCCATCGGCACGACCTGCGCATATCCGCCGCCCGCTGCGCCGCCTTTAACGCCGAACACGGGTCCGAGCGACGGCTCGCGAAGAGCCGCAACGACGTTTTTCCCTATGCGTTTAAGTCCGTCGGCAAGCCCTATCGTAGTTGTGGTTTTGCCTTCGCCCGCGGGCGTGGGACTTATCGCCGTAACGAGAACGAGTTTTCCTTTCTGCTTGCACCCTTTGAGGTAATCGAGGTCTATTTTTGCCTTGTATTTTCCGTAGCACTCTACGTATTTTTCGTCGATTCCGCAACTTTTCGCGATATCCGTTATATTTTTCATCTCGCAATCGCGAGCAATCTCTATATCCGTTTTCACACCGTCACTCCTTGCAGTTTTTTATAAAATCGCTCAATTTGTCTATTCCTTTTTCGATTGACGGAATAT
>JAJWOJ010000385.1 GCA_021635425.1 Clostridiales bacterium
GCGCGCCGCGTCTTAGCCTAAAAACGCGCCGCAATACTTGCAGGCAACCAAAACGACGCTATTTTCGATGATTTCTGTCGAAGGCGACTTTGTTCGTACTTGGCGGTACGGGCGAAGGCGAATTCGGCATAAAGCGCGGAAATATCGGCGTTTTGGCGGGTTCAAACGCAATCACTCGTGGCTAACGGCGAGTGGTAAAGCGAAATTTTCAAGTCGGACGGGGTTGTTAAAAAATTTGAGGCTTTTCGCGAAAGATTTTTTAACAACCTCATTATTTTTTTACGTTCGGGAAACTCCCCGAATAAGGAGGTTTTTTATGGCTTTAATACCTATGGTCGTTGAACAGACCGACAGAGGCGAAAGGTCTTACGACATTTATTCCAAGCTTTTGGAAGAGAGAATCATTTTCATAACGGGCGAGATAAACGACGCGGTTGCAAACACCGTCGTTGCGGAACTACTGTATCTCGAAGCCAAAGACAGCACGAAGGATATCGATATTTATATAAACAGCCCGGGCGGAAGCGTTACATCGGGGCTTGCAATTTACGACACGATGAATTTCATCAAGTGCGACGTGTCCACCATCTGCATCGGCATGGCGGCCTCCATGGCGGCGTTTTTGCTTTCGAGCGGAACCAAGGGCAAGCGCTACGCTCTTCCTTCTTCCGAAATAATGATTCATCAGCCTTTGGGCGGCGCGCAGGGGCAGGCGAGCGATATCAAAATTCAGGCGGAGCATATTCTCGCGCTCAAGAAGAAGCTCAATTCCGTTCTTGCGGCAAACACGGGCAAACCCGTGGAGCAAATCGAAAACGATACAGACAGAGATAATTATCTCACCGCCGAGGACGCGTTGAACTACGGGCTTATCGATAAAATTTTCTATAACAGATAATCGTTTGCGGGGCTTTGTCCGCGGACGAAAACCTAAAATACTTAGGAGAAAATATTGCAACAGGAGGTAAATGCTTTATGGCGAACAATCATATCGAAGACGACGATCACCGTTGTTCGTTTTGCGGAAAACCGAAGGAACTCGCGAAAAAACTTATAGCGGGTCCCGACGGGGTTTATATCTGCGACGAATGCGTTGAAATATGCAAAGAGGTTTTGGACAAAGAAGAGAAAAAGGCTCAGAGCGACACCGTGAGGCTTTTAAAGCCGCACGAAATAAAAGCCGAGCTGGATAAATATATCGTAGGGCAGGACAAGGCGAAAAAGGTTTTGTCCGTAGCCGTATATAACCATTATAAAAGAATACATCTTAAAAAAGCCGAAAAAGAGGACGATACGGAGATCGAAAAGAGCAACGTTCTGCTTCTTGGTCCTACGGGTTGCGGAAAGACGTTGCTTGCAAGAACGCTTGCCAAAATCCTCAACGTTCCTTTCGCCGTTGCGGACGCAACCACTTTAACCGAAGCGGGTTACGTCGGCGAGGACGTAGAAAATATACTTTTAAAGCTCATTCAGAATGCCGATTATGACGTGGACAGAGCGCAGAAAGGCATAATTTATATCGACGAGATAGATAAAATTGCAAGAAAGAGCGAAAACGTTTCCATAACGAGAGACGTGAGCGGCGAAGGCGTTCAGCAGGCGCTTTTAAAGATAATCGAATCGACGATCGCGTCCGTTCCTCCTCAGGGCGGAAGAAAACACCCTCAGCAGGATTTTATAAGAATCGACACGACGAACATTCTCTTCATTTGCGGCGGGGCGTTCGTAGGGCTTGACAAAATCGTCGGAAAACGTCTCGATAATTCTTCGCTCGGGTTTGCGGGTAAACTCAAATCGGGCGAGGAGAACTCCACGGCGTATCTCGACGAAATTCAGCCTCAGGATCTTACGAAATTCGGGCTTATTCCCGAATTCGTCGGCAGAATGCCGATAGTCGTCGGGCTTCAGCCTCTGGACGAAACGGCTCTCGTGAAGATAATGACCGAGCCGAAAAACGCTATCGTGAAGCAGTATAAAAAACTCGTCGGCATAGACGACGTGGAACTTGTCGTAACCGACGACGCCGTTTCGGAAGTGGCAAAAAAGGCTATCGAGCTTAAAACGGGCGCGAGAGGTTTAAGAACTATTTTCGAAAATCTCATGCTCGACAGCATGTACGATATTCCGTCCGAAGACGACGTGGAAAAAGTGATTATCGACAAAGACGTGGTTTTAGGCAAGAAAGGTCCCGAAATAATCAAAAAGAGCATAGCATAACGTCGCTTGCGGCGGTTCCTTATCCCGGAACCGCCGCAAATTTATGCCGTATTACGGCGAAAAATATCCGAAAGACAACAGAAAATAAAAT
>JAJWOJ010000386.1 GCA_021635425.1 Clostridiales bacterium
CGCCTATAAAAATAAATAATCAAAGGAATTTTTTGAGCCTCTGCTCATAAGATTCTTCAAGTTCGGTGAGTTCTTTTGCGAAGTTTAGCACCTTTTCCGAAATTTCGTTTCCCGAGCCGTTCAAAAGTTCGTGAAGTTCGGTTATGCCCATAACCGTGCCTTTAATCATAAGTTCGGCAACGTGCGAGGCGGAATCGTCCATAGCGGTATTCATCTTGACGGACGCAAAAAGCATGGCTTTTTTGAATGGATTTATGTCCCGAACTTCGGTTGACGTTCCCTTCATGTACGAAGAAAGCTTGCCGATGTACTTTTCGTATCCGTCGTATTGGTCGGAAAGTTCCCGTTTCATGTTTTCGTCCGAAACTTCCTTAATTATGTCCGATATGGACTGAAGGGCGATGTGCGCGTTTTTATAAAGCGAAACGAGCGCTTCTTTGTCTGTGTTCCGATTTTCCATATTTACTCCTCAGCCGAACGCAACCGAAAAACGCTTAGTTGCTTACGTCGGCTTAAATTATCCGAATTTAGTATGTTTTTATTTCAAAAAAGCATGCAAAACGTTTGACAAATCTTTTTAAATATAATATAATCGTAAAGAACCGCTCGGGAAGGGCGTTAAAGTTGCGCTTTAAAAGCGTACCCCGAAAAATTTATTTTCCCGGCGAGATTAGACAGGAGGTCTATTTTTCAATGTACGCAATCATCGAAAACGGAAGCAAGCAGTACAAAGTTGCAAACGGCGAAATCGTCAACCTCGAAAAGCTTAGCGCAAACGTAGGCGACAAAGTGGAATTCAACGTTTTGCTTGTTTCGGATGAAAACGGAATCAAGGTCGCAAAGGAAGCGGCAGGCTACAAGGCAGTTGGCGAAGTTACGGCTCAGGCGAAGGACAAAAAGGTTATCGTCTATAAGTACAAAGCCAAGAAAAACGAGAGAAGAAAACACGGTCACAGACAGCCCTTTACCTCGGTAAAGATCGTCGAGATCGTTGCAAAGTAATAGGAGGGCGATAATTATGTTTTTATTCAGATTATTTGCACACCACAAAGGAATGGGAAGCACGAAGAACGGTCGTGACAGTAACGCTAAGCGTCTCGGACCTAAGCGTGCGGACGGTCAGGAAGTTCTTGCGGGCAACATTCTTGTGAGACAGAGAGGAACGAAAATCCATCCCGGCAACAACGTCGGTATCGGAAGCGACGACACTTTGTACGCTTTGGTAGACGGAGTCGTCAGATTCGAAAGGCTCGGCAAAGACAAAAAACAGGTCAGCGTTTACGCAGCCGAATAATTCAGCAAAGAAAGCAAGCCTTAAACGAGGTTTGCTTTTTCTTTTGTGCGCCTTCTATGGCGGTTTAGGCGCAATCACTCGCGGCTAAGCGAAAAGATGGTTCTACGATATGAAAACATTTAAGGCAGACAACGAATTCTTTAATGCGCGCGATACGCTCGAGAGCGGGCAAATCTTCCGCTATAAGTCGATTAACGACGGTTTTTTGGTTTTATCGGGCGATAAGGCGTGCAGAATAAAAGACGAAAAAGACGGCGTTTATATCACGTGCGAAGATTGCGACGAGGAATATTTTAAAAATTATTTCGACCTTGATTTTTCGTATGCCGACGTTTTTAAAAAAGCGGAGGAAAGTTCTTACGACGTCGTGAAAAACGCGGCGAGGGAGGCTCGCGGGGTGAGAATACTTCGCCAGAACCCCGAAGAGATGATTTTTTCGTTTATAATCTCTCAGAACAATATGATTCCGAGGATAAAAGCCATAATCGAGCGCACTGCGCAAACCTTAGGCGAAAAGAAAAGTTTTATGGGCGAAGAGTATTTTTCTTTTCCGAAAGCCGAAGTTCTGGCAAAGCAATCCGCCGATTTTTACTATAAATCGGGCTACGGTTATCGTGCGGACTACATGCCCTCGGCGGCTAAATCTGTTCTGACGGACGAGTTTAATATTTCCGAGCAGGGGCTTACCACGGCGGAGCTTCGCAAAAGGCTTATGAAAATCAAAGGGATCGGACCGAAAGTCGCCGATTGCGTCGCCCTTTTCGGTTATCACCGCGCGGACAGTTTCCCCGTCGATACCTGGATAGAAAAACTTTACCGTGAAGATTTCAAAGGCACGCTTAAAGACAGAAAGAAGATAACGGACTTCTTCTTAAACGAATTCGGCGAATATTCCGGCTACATTCAGCAGTACATATTCTATTATAAACGAACTCTTGAAAACCGCGCCGAAAAAAAATAATTATTCAGTCATCGGTCGCATTCGGGCGAGGTAAGACACAATCGTTTGAGAC
>JAJWOJ010000387.1 GCA_021635425.1 Clostridiales bacterium
CACATAGTTGATACCAAGTGTTAATCGTCGCTGTTTAGTATCGCATAGATTTTTTCGTCAAGTTCTCTGCCTTTTTCCATCAATTCTTTTAATTCTTGCTTAACTCTTACTATCTCGGCTTTAACCTCCTCATCAGACATTTTTCCGGAATCATCGATTCCGACATATCTTCCCGGAACGAGAGAATAGTCGGCCTCTTTGATTTCATCTATTGTTGCGGACTTGCAGAAGCCCTTAACATCTTCGTAGCCTTCGCCTTTCAACCAAGCGTGATAAACTGCAGCAATACTTTCAATATCGCCTTTGTTTTCATCGCCATAGGTGGCAAGATTGTATGCTTTTGCTTTTTCAATGAGTTCGTCATTGTCTTTATGACCGACCGTTACGTCGTTGTAAGTCAACTCGCGGATTTTACGGTCAATCATAATTCCTTTTTCGCGGCAATCTATAAACAGCGTTTTGCCTTTATTTCTGCAGTCTTTACGCAAGAACCACAAACAAGCGGGAATCGTAACTGTGCTAAAAAGATTTGTCGGCAGTGCAATAATGCAATCAACTATTCCTTCTTCAAGCATCTTTTGACGAATATTGTATTCTTGCTTTGAAGAAGTTGAAAGCGAACCGTTAGCCAAAACAAAGCCGGCAACACCTCTCGGCGACAATTTGCTTATAATGTGCTGAATCCAAGCATAGTTTGCGTTGCCTTGCGGTGGAATATCGTAAATCCAACGTGGATCTTCCAAAAGCGACGGCTGACCGTAATCGCTAATATTGAACGGGGGATTTGCCATAATGAAATCGGCACGCAATGTTTTGTGCTTATCATCGTGGAACGTATCACCGTAAGAATCGCCCAAATCCGCAGTAATACCGCGAATAGCCAAATTCATTTTAGCCATACGCCACGTATCCGGGTTGAGTTCCTGTCCGTAAACAGAAATGTTGTTTATGTTGCCTTGGTGTTGTTTTATGAAGTTGACAGATTGTGAAAACATACCGCCTGAGCCACAGCAAGGATCGTAAACACGACCATTAAACGGCTCAATCATATTGACGATAAGGTCAACTACGCAACGGGGAGTATAGAATTCACCGCCTTTTTGACCGAATTTTTTTGAAAATTCGCCCAAGAAATACTCGTAGCACCTGCCAAACAAATCACCGGTCATATTTTCGGTCGAAAGGTTGTTAGAGAAAAGGTCTACAAGTTCGCCCAAACGACGTTTGTCTACGTCGCCTTTGGAATAAACCTTCGGCAATATGCCACGAAGCTCATCGTTTTCTTTTTCTATATCAATCAACGCTTGATCGAGAATAGTTCCGATTTTTTCGTCTTTAACAAATTTTTTTATATATCCCCAACGTGCGGTTTCGGGAATCCAAAAAACATTGTCTTCTGCGTATGCGTCTTTTTCTTCTTCAAACCCGTCGCCTTCAGCGACTAATTGTTTATATTTTGCATCAAAACGGTCTGAAACATATTTAAGAAAAATAAGTCCCAAAACCATTTTCATATAATCATGAGGCATAACCGCGCCGATAAGTTTATCTGCCGCCGCGTAAAGTGTTTTTTCAAGAGATTGAGGTTTTTCGACCTTTTCTTTAGCCATAAAATGCTCTCCCGCTTCCTGATAGTAAAAACTATAGGAACATATTTTAGGAGTATTATACCATAAATCTTAAGAAAAATCAATGTGTATTGCGCGTCACAGTCCAACTAATTGCGAAAAAATACAATATCCCTTTTTTACCCCACCTAAAACCATTCTTTAACCCCCTAATGGCTGTGTGGCGTGTGCTTGTCTTGAACAAGTGGCGTCGCTTCGCTCCGCCAGACAAGCACACGCCACACGAACTAAACTCACTAAACTATACTCGGAAAATAAAGGCACGAACGGAAGGCGAGGCAGCCGCTAAACCGCTTGCTGTCCTTCGCCTTTAACCGTCGTGCGTGACATTTATTTTTAAGCCTTGTATTACGTTTATTTTCATTAGTTTACTTTGCGCATTTGTGCTATTACTTCGGGCGAAACTTTGCCCATATAGCAACCTTCGTCCCAACACGTAAAGTCATCGAAAAGCAACAACTTTTTATCTTCCATTCCGATAGGTCCGGCAATATCTTCGTCCATAATATCCGAGATAAAAAACTGCGGTAGTCCTTTGGAGTAGACAAGTCTTTCGCCCGTCTTTTCCATATACTTCATAATGTATCTCATCATTTCGGATAAATCCGACTCTGTGTTTATTTCTTCAAAGTCAGAACGACCGAAACGGGAGTTAAAGTATGGATTTTGATA